>CAJXUJ010000013.1 GCA_913061025.1 uncultured Actinomycetes bacterium
ATTCTGGAGCGCGCCATCGGTGGCTGGCGGGGAATGATCGATAGCGGACTGCCCACTGTTGTTTTCATTTCCGTGTACGTCATCGCGTCCCGACAACTGCAGCCAGCACTCATTGCCGCGATCGTCGCCGGCGTTCTCTTGGCCGGCTATCGGCTGATCCGCAGACAGCGTCTGCAGCAGGTTCTGACCGGTTTCCTCGGATTGGCGATCGCTGCGGGGTTTTCCGCATGGACCGGGCAGGCAGAGAACTTCTTCCTGCCCGGCTTGATTACCAACGTCGCGTATGGAACGGCCTTCGTCATTTCAATTCTGATTCGGTGGCCGTTGCTAGGCGTCGCCATGGGGTATTTGACCGGCGATGGAACGAGTTGGCGAGCTGATCGGCGTCTGATGCGTACCTACTCCGCTGCCTCGTGGGTGTGGGTCGGGGTCTTCTTTGGTCGTTTGCTTGTCCAGGTGCCGTTGTACCTCGCTGCGGCAGTTGAACTGCTCGGAGTCGCGCGCGTCGTGATGGGTTGGCCACTGTTCCTGGCGGCTGCTTATGTCACGTATCGCGTGTTGTCGCCTGTGTATCAAGAACGCCGTGCCGCGACCGAAGGTGGATCACCGTCGTAGGTGGCGTACACGCCTAATTGCCGAGAAGTGCCTGCAGTTCGGGCTCTCGCGACGGCGCAGCGACGAACAGCAGTTCATCACCAGCCTCGAGGGTGGCGTCATCGGACGGAGTCATGACGTTGGTGCCACGGACGATCGCCACCGGCGCGGTGTCCGCGGGCCACGCGATCGCAGTAACGATCTGACCCACCACGGGAGAAGACGCAGGCAGAGTCATTTCCACAAGTTCGGCGGCACCTTGACGGAAGGTGAAGAGTCGGACGAGATCGCCTACCGAGACCGCTTCCTCAACGAGCGCGGACAGCATCCGCGGAGTTGAGACCGCGACGTCGACCCCCCACGACTCATCGAACATCCACTCGTTCTTCGGATGATTGACACGGGCCACCACACGAGGAACCCCGAACTCGGTCTTCGCCAACAACGACACCACCAAATTGACCTTGTCGTCCCCGGTTGCGGCCACGACCACTTGGCATTCGGCAAGTCGGGCTTCGTCGAGCGCGGACACCTCACAGGCATCGGCCATGAGGGTCTGGGCTCCTGGAACGACCCCGGGTCGGGTGAGTTCGGAATCCTTGTCGATCAGGAGGACATCGTGGCCGTTCCCGACCAACTCACGACCGATGGCCCGCCCGACCTTTCCCGCTCCCGCGATGGCAACGCGCATTACCTCGTCACCGCCCCATCTCGCAGATGCGCTCGACGTCTTCACGACGTTCGGGATCGAAGAGCAGATGAACCAGATCGCCCTCTTGGATGACGGTTCGCTCGTCCGGAAGAATGGGACTCCCCGCACGTGTGACAAATGCTACGCGCGCACCGGAAGCCTGACCGAGATCTGCGGCCCGACGACCCCTCCAGTCCTCTCCGACATGAACTTCAGCGAGGCACATTGATCCGGTGGCATCGACAAATTCGGTTTCTGCACCCATGGGAAGCAGCGCCCGCATGATCTGCGTGCTCGTCCATGCAACCGTGGCGACAGTCGGAATACCCAGCCGCTGATAAACCTCCGCACGCCTGGGGTCGTAGATGCGAGCGACGACGTGTTCGACGCCGTAGGTCTCACGGGCTACGCGCGCAGCCAGAATGTTCGTGTTGTCGCCGCTGCTGACCGCGGCAAAGGCATGAGCTCGCTCGATGCCCGCGTTCTCGAGGGTCTGGCGATCGAATCCAACACCCTTGACGGTGATCCCACCGAACTCCGAACCGAGCTTTCTGAAGGCTTTCGCGTCCTGATCGACCACCGCAACCGAATGACCGCCGCGATCGAGTTCGTCGGCCAGGGATGAACCGACCCGCCCGCAGCCAAGGATCACGATGTGCACCCTCAAACGCTACACGCGTGCGATGCCTATCCTGCGGGTGTGCCCGAATCGACCACCTCGCAAGGCCCTCTTTCCACGCCGAGTAGGCCTGCACACAGCTACGTCGTCGGACACGAGGTCGACGTGACTATCGAATCGGTTGCACACGGGGGCCATTGCATCGCCCGTCACGAAGGAATGGTGATCTTCGTCCGGCATGGCTTGCCGGGGGAGCATGTCTCGGTTCGCATAACCGAGGTCTCGCCTCGATACCTCCGCGGAGATGTCGTCTCCATCAAACAACCTCATTCGGCACGGGTCACACCCGAATGCCCGGCATACCGACCCGGTGGATGTGGTGGATGCGATTTCGCGCACGCGGAATTGTCGTACCAACGGCAACTGAAACTTTCGGTGCTCCAGGCCGCACTGAGCCATCAGGGTGGCTTGCCTCCAGCCGAAGTGGATCGCTTGCTGACAGAAGGAATGACCGATCTGGGTTTGTCTCATGGCTGGCGCTCGCGAATGCAGTACCGCACGATCCAGCAGGGCGAAGCCGCCACGATCGCCATGCACATTCACCGCAGCGATCTGCTCGTGGATGCCAGCGGATGCATGATCGCTGAACCCGCGGGCCATGCGCTTGCTCAACGGGCCGCAGCCGATGTGCCGGGAATCAGTGCAGTATTCATGGCGGTAGGCGATGACGGTCCCGTGGTCGACGTTCTCGACGCTGACGACGATCCGGGCGACAAGCACGATGCGGGCGACCATGGTGAGCACTCCGAGGTACGGCATCACATCCGCGTGGATGATCGAACGATCACGTTCAACACACGCGTCGATGGCTTTTGGCAGGTTCACCCGCTGTTGGCTCAAGCCCTCGTCGATACGGTGCTCGATTGGGGTGCACCGAAAGCCGGCGAACGATGGTGGGACCTGTATTCCGGAGTAGGCCCTATCGGTGCCGCCCTGGCCCTTCACACCGGCCCAACTGGCCGGGTGGACGCGGTCGAGTCGTCCGGGATCGCGGCCCGTGAGGCTCGTCGGGTCGCGCGAAGTCTTGCGCCAGCGGCCGTCATGCAGGTGCATCGCAGCGATACCCGACGGTGGCTCGGGTCAAGGGCAGATGTCGGTGAGTCGGGGAAACCGACCGTGCACGGGGTAGTCCTGGATCCGCCGAGGTCCGGAGCCGGTCGCCCGGTGCTCGAACGCGTGGCCATCGCCGGACCTCGCATCGTCCTGTACGTGGCCTGCGATCCCATCGCTCTGGGCCGGGATGTGGCGACGATGACCACCCTCGGGTATCGCCTTAGCCGGCTTCGGGCCTGGGATGCATTCCCACATACGCACCACTTCGAGACCGTGGCCGCCTTCGTGCCGGTGGATCAGATATCTTGACGTCAAGATAACTAGCCGGGAGGCCGCAGTGGCAAGCCAGGACAGCTTTAACGCCCGTGGAACGTTGTCGGTGTCGACCACCGACGGGACGAAGGAATACGAGATCTTCCGCATCTCGGCGGTTCCCGGATCGGCGCGACTGCCTTTCTCACACAAGGTTCTGCTCGAGAACCTCCTGCGCACGGAGGATGGTGCGAACGTCACCGCAGCGACCATCGCGGCTCTCGGCGAATGGGATCCGCAGGCTCAGCCATCCACGGAGATCCAGTTCACGCCAGCGCGGGTAGTGATGCAGGACTTCACCGGAGTGCCCGTCGTGGTCGACCTCGCAACCATGCGCGAAGCCGTGAAGTCCCTGGGCGGTGATCCGTCCAAGATCGAACCGCTGGCTCCAGCCGAACTCGTCATCGATCACTCGGTCATCGCCGACTTTTTCGGTCTTCCGGATTCTGAGGAACGCAACGTCGAACTCGAGTACCAGCGCAATCGGGAGCGTTATCAGTTCCTGCGCTGGGGCCAGGGGGCTTTCGACGAGTTCAAGGTGGTTCCTCCCGGTACGGGGATCGTCCACCAGGTGAACATCGAGGCGCTGGCGCGCGTGATCATGGCGCGCGGAGGCCAGGCGTATCCGGACACGGTTGTCGGGACCGATTCGCACACCACAATGGTCAACGGGCTCGGGGTCCTTGGATGGGGAGTCGGTGGGATCGAGGCCGAGGCCGCGATGCTCGGCCAGCCGGTCTCGATGCTGATTCCGCGGGTGGTGGGCTTCAAGTTGACGGGGGAGTTGTCACAGGGCGCCACGGCCACCGATTTGGTACTGACGATCACCGAGATGCTCCGCAAGCACGGTGTGGTCGGCAAGTTCGTCGAGTTCTATGGCGAGGGTGTTTCCTCGGTGCCACTCGCGAATCGAGCCACGATCGGCAACATGAGTCCCGAGTACGGCAGCACGGTCGCGATCTTTCCTATCGATGCGGCCACAACGGACTACCTCCGCTTGACCGGACGCAGTGAAGAACAGATTGCACTCGTCGAGGCCTACGCGCGAGAGCAGGGACTCTGGCACGACCCACAGCACGAGCCCGTGTACTCCGAGTATCTGGAACTTGACCTGGGCACCGTCGAGCCGTCCCTTGCCGGTCCACGTCGTCCACAGGATCGGGTGCTGGTGTCCAAGGCCCGAGCGGATTTCGAGAAGGCCCTCGAGGACTACACGAATGATTCCCACCGCACCGCCGCGTTTGCATTGGACGGTCAGCCGGTCACCATCGGCCACGGAGCCGTCACCATCGCGGCCATCACCTCGTGCACGAACACGTCGAATCCTTCAGTGATGATGGGCGCGGGACTCCTCGCCAAGAAGGCTGTGGAACGAGGACTCACCCGCAAGCCGTGGGTCAAGACCACGCTCGCCCCGGGTTCCAAAGTGGTGACCGACTATTACGAAAAGTCGGGATTGCTGCCGTACCTGGAGAAGCTGGGCTTCGACATCGTTGGGTACGGATGCACCACCTGCATCGGCAACTCCGGACCGCTTATTCCCGAGGTCAGTGCAGCCGTGAACGAGCACGATCTCGCGGTGGTGTCCGTACTCAGCGGAAATCGAAACTTTGAAGGTCGCATCAACCCCGATGTGAAGATGAACTATCTGGCGTCTCCGCCATTGGTGGTTGCCTATGCGATTGCCGGCACTATGGACATTGACCTGCTCACCGAGCCGCTTGGTCACGACGAATCCGGAGAACCCGTGTTCCTCGCTGACATTTGGCCAAGCGCGACCGAAGTGCAGGCGACAATCGACGCATCCATTGATTCGGATATGTTCACGAGTCGTTACCGGGACGTGTTTGCGGGTGACGACCGCTGGCGTTCGTTGCCGACCCCTGAGGGAGACGTCTTCGAATGGGATTCCCAGAGCACATACGTGCGCAAACCGCCGTACTTCGACGGAATGGATCGCGATCCGGCACCCGTCACGGATATCTCGGGAGCTCGAGTCCTCGCCCTCCTGGGGGATTCGGTCACCACTGATCACATCTCACCGGCTGGTTCCATCAAGGCGGATAGCCCCGCAGGTATCTACCTGACCGAGCACGGAGTCGAGCGCAAGGACTTCAACTCCTACGGCTCTCGCCGAGGCAACCACGAGGTCATGATCCGCGGGACGTTCGCGAATATTCGCCTGCGCAATCTCATGCTGGAAGGCGTCGAGGGTGGTTTCACCGTGGACTTCACCCAGGGTGAGGACGCTGTGGTGCCCATCTACGACGCCGCCATGGCCTACGCCGAGCACGGCACACCGCTCGTCATTTTGGCGGGCAAGGAGTACGGCTCCGGGTCGAGTCGGGACTGGGCTGCCAAGGGAACGGCCCTGCTCGGTGTTCGAGCCGTGATCGCGGAGTCCTACGAGCGCATTCACCGCTCGAACCTGATCGGTATGGGGGTCCTCCCACTGCAGTTCCCCGAGGGAATGAGCGCGACCACCTTGGGCCTGGAGGGTGACGAAGTATTCACCATCCGGGGTATCGAAGCCATGAATACCGGGGACGTTCCGCAAACGGTGGAGGTCGAGGCAGCCGGACCGGGTGGTCGGGTGACCGAGTTCAACGCCGTGGTTCGGATCGACACGCCGGGGGAGGCCGACTATTACCGAAACGGCGGAATCCTCCAGTACGTGCTCCGTTCGCTGCTCTAGGCAGGTGCTTGCGAACCTGCCGTCTGGCGACTTCGGGCCTAGACTGCTGAAGCCATGACTGAGACACCGGGAATGCTGGACGGCATCCAAAGCCCCCACGATCTGCGGGCGATCCCCGTCGAACGGCTCGACGACCTTGCCGCCGAGATCCGCCGCTTCCTGGTGGCGAAGGTTGCCGCTACTGGTGGCCACCTGGGGCCGAACTTGGGCGTCGTAGAACTGTCCATCGCCCTGCACCGCGTCTTCCACTCGCCGGACGACGCCATCATCTGGGACACCGGACACCAGGCGTACGTCCACAAGATCCTCACCGGACGCGCCGGAGACTTCGATTCACTTCGACGTGAAGGCGGCCTGTCCGGCTACCCGAGCCGCGCCGAGAGTCAGCACGACATCGTCGAGAATTCGCACGCCTCCACCGCACTGTCCTACGCAGATGGATTGGCGAAGGCCTGGGAGAGGCGCGGCTTGCTCGGCTCTCGTCATGTTGTCGCGGTCATTGGAGATGGCGCCCTCACCGGTGGCATGGCCTGGGAAGCACTCAACAACATCGCTGCCTCCGACCGTCCGATGGTCATCGTGGTCAACGACAACGAGCGTTCCTATTCGCCGACCATTGGTGGCCTGGCGCATCATCTGGCAACCCTGCGCACCACGCGCGGCTACGAGCGGTTCATGAGCTGGGGCAAGGGCGTCCTGCAGAGGACTCCCGTCGTCGGTCGACCCGTCTATGACGCCCTCCATGGCGTCAAGAAGGGTGTCAAGGACGTTGTTGCACCGCAGGGAATGTTCGAGGATCTGGGTCTGAAGTACATCGGCCCTGTGGACGGCCACGACGAGCAGGAACTCGAGTTCGCGCTGAGTAGGGCTCGAGATTTCAACCACCCGGTGATCGTGCATACGATCACCACGAAGGGACGCGGATACGCACCGGCAGAGAACGACGAGGCCGACCGCTTCCATGGCGTCGGGGTGATCGATCCAGACACCGGGCAGCCACTGACCGAATCGGGCCCGACGTGGACCTCGGTATTTGCCGACGAAATGGTCCGGGTGGGCCACGACGACCGTAATGTGGTGGCGATAACGGCGGCGATGCTCGGCCCCACTGGACTTGAACGATTCGCGGCCAGTTACCCCGAGCGCACCTATGACGTCGGTATTGCCGAACAGCACGCGGCGACGAGCGCCGCTGGTCTTGCCTACGGTGGACTGCATCCCGTGGTGGCCGTCTACGCGACGTTCCTCAACCGGGCCTTCGATCAGGTTCTGATGGATTGCGCCCTGCACAAGGCCGGGGTGACGTTCGTCTTGGACCGGGCCGGCGTTACCGGGGACGACGGCGCGAGCCACAACGGTATGTGGGACATGGCCATGCTGGGAATAGTGCCGGGGCTGCATCTAGCTGCCCCGCGGGACGAGCAAACCCTGCGTCGGGCCCTACGTGAGGCTGTGGAGATCAATGACGCACCCTCGGTTGTCCGATTCCCCAAGGGTGCCCTAGGCGCGCCCATTGACGCACTACGCACGGACGAGGGCCTCGACGTTCTCACGGAATCGGCCACTGGGAAGGTAGACGTACTCATCGTTGCCGTCGGTGCGTTCGCCGGCCTGGGAGTCGAGGTTGCTTCCCGGCTGAACGACCAGGGCATCTCGACGAGAGTGATCGACCCGCGCTGGGTGCTTCCCGTGCCGGAGGCCATCGTGTCGGCTGTCGGCGAGGCCAGCAGGGTGGTTGTGGTCGAAGACGGGGTTCGGACGGGTGGAATCGGATCGGCGATCAGCATCGTTTTGCAGGATGCAGGAGTCTTCGCTCCACTGCGAGTGTTCGGAGTTCCTCGCGCTTTCCTTGATCAGGGCAAACGAGCCCAGATACTCGACCGGACCGGTCTGACGGACCGCCAGATCTCTCGAGACATCGTGGAATGGGTGGCCTCGGATCCGACCGAGAGTGCCTCCGCACCGGTGGAGTCGGGCACGCTCAGTTCGGAAGCGACGCAACCCCCGGTGCCAGGAACCGCTGGCCAGTAACCGCCTCCGACGTACCGGTTCGGTCGAGGTAGGGAGTCAGGCCACCGAGCCAGAAGGGCCATCCGGCGCCCAGGATCATGCACAGGTCGATGTCCTGAGCCTCCGCAACGACACCCTCATCGAGCATCCGGCGAGCCTCATCGGCGAGTGCGTTCAAGGCGCGTTGACGAATCTCTTCCTCGCTGAGCGCAACATCACCCTGTTGGTAGACCTCCGAGACCCGCGGATCCAACTGCCGCGAGCCATCGTTATTCCACTGCCAAATGGCGTCGATACCCGCATCCAGCAGACGCTGCAGGTTGGGGGAGAGGTAGTAGCGGTCGGGGAAGGCAGCGTGCATCGATGCTGAGACGTGCGCGGCAACTCCCATGCCGACGAGCTGAAGCAACGAGAAAGGGCTCATCGGGAGTCCGAGGGGATTCATCGCCCGATCGGCAACCTCGAAGTCGGATCCCTCGTCCACCGCACGGGTGATTTCCCCCAGGTAGCGAATCAGGAGACGATTGACCACGAACGCCGGTGCGTCTGCCACCAGGACGCAGGACTTCTTCAGTTCTTTACCAACCGCGAAGGCCGTGGCAACGGATGCGTCGTCTGTCTTGTCGGCACGAGCGATTTCCAGCAGCGGCATGACCGCGACCGGATTGAAGAAGTGGAAGCCCACCACGCGCTCGGGGTGCGCGAGATCGGCAGCCATGGCGCTCACCGACAGGGACGAGGTATTGGTCGCAAGAACGCAGGTGTCCCCGACCACCTGCTCGAGGTTGGCGAACACCTGCTTCTTCACATTCAGATCTTCGAACACCGCCTCCAACACGAAGTCGGCATCGGCAAAAGCCGTGAGCTCGACGCTGCCGGACACCAATCCCTTGAGCCGACTGGCCTTGTCCGACGTGAGTCGACCCTTCGATGCGAGCCCATCAATCTCGGCGTGGACTCGAGCTACACCGGCGTCCAGACGCTCTTGATCGAGATCGGTCATGACAACCGGCACCTGCAACCGACGGGCGAATAGCAACGCGAGCTGACTGGCCATCAGTCCGGCCCCGATGATGCCGACCTTGGCGACCGGTCGAGCCAACTCCTTGTCGGGGACCCCGACGGGCCGCTTTGCTCGCTTTTGCACGAGGTCGAACGAGTAGATCGAGGCACGCAGGTCATCGCCCATGACCAGGTCAGTGAGCGCCTCGTCCTCGGCGGCGAAACCCTCGTCACGGCTTCGAGTCCGTGCCGCTTGCACCAAGTCCAATGCGCGATAGGGGGCCGGGGTGGCTCCGTGAATGCGCGCTTCCACACCGGCGCGGTAGCCGTCCACCACCTGATCCCAGGTTTCGGTGTCCACCTCCGCGCGGGTGACCGGGGAGCGGCCGGAGATGACGTCGTCGGCCCACGCCAGGGACCTCTCCAAGAAGTCCGCCGATTCGAAGACCGCATCAACGATCCCCAATTCCGCTGCTTGTGCGGGGCGCAACTGCTTGTTCTGGTTCATCGCGTTGTTGACGATGATGTCTAGGGCGCGCTGCGGCCCGATGAGGTGCGGCAGGAGCCAGGCTCCACCCCACCCGGGGATGAGCCCGAGGAAGACTTCCGGCAAAGACAGTCCGGCGGCGCTCGCATCGAGTGTGCGGTAGTCACAGTGCAGCGCGAGTTCCATGCCGCCGCCCATCGCCGCGCCATTGACGAACGCGAACGTGGGGATAGACGTTTCCCCGAGCTTTCGAAAGACGTCGTGACCGAGCTTGGCGAACTGCTCAATGACACTTCGATCGGTCACCAGTCCAATTGCCGAAAGGTCAGCACCCACGGCAAAGATGAACGGTTTTCCGGTCACGCCGATACCGACGATGCCTGGCGTGGCAATCGCCTCGTCGATAGCCGCACCAAGTGACCGCAAACCTTGCGGACCGAAGGTTGATGGTCGAGTGTGGTCCCGCCCATTGTCGATAGAGATGAGCCCGAATGTCCCGCTCGGGATATCGACGAGACGGAGCTTTGCCTCGGTGATGACCTCGTCGGGGAAAGAAATCTCGCTCACTTGCCGGCCTCCTCAATGCGCTCCCAGATAACCGTTCCACCCATGCCCAGGCCGATGCACATGGTCGTGATGCCGTAGCGGGCGTCGGGGTTCATCTCGAAATCTCGGGCGAGGTTCGTCATGAGCCGAATGCCGCTGGAGGCCAGAGGGTGGCCGACGGCAATGGCGCCGCCCAGGGGGTTCACGCGAGGATCGTCGTCGGCGATTCCGAAGTGGTCGAGAAATGCCAAGACCTGGACGGCGAATGCCTCGTTGATCTCGAACAGGTCGATGTCGTCGATCGAAAGCCCCGCCTTGTCGAGGGCCTTGGCGGTGCTGGGCACCGGCCCCACGCCCATCACTTCCGGCTCGACACCGGCGAAGGCGAAGCCAACCATGCGCATCTTGGCGTTCAAACCCAGTTCCCGAGCCATTGCCTCGGAGGCGAGGATCGCGCCGGTGGCCCCATCGGTCAGGGCCGAGGCGTTACCCGCGGTGACGCGCCCGTGCGGCCGGAAAGGCGTCTTCAAGCCGGCGAGGCCTTCCATGGACGTGCCCGGTCGAGGACCCTCGTCGGCCGTGACGAAGCCCCAGCCGTTCTCGGCATCACGGGCGGCCACGGGCACCAGGTCCGGTTGGATCACACCGTTCGCATAGGCCTTCGCGGTCTTTTCCTGGCTGGCAACCGCATAGGCGTCTGCACGTTCCTTGGTGAGGTGGGGGAACCGGTCGTGGAGATTCTCGGCTGTCTTGCCCATCAGCAAGGCTTCTGGGTCGACGAGCTTCTCGGCGAGGTACCGAGGGTTGGGGTCGATACCTTCGCCCATGGGGTGTCGAGTCATATGTTCGACCCCACCGGCGATGGCGACGTCGTAGGCGCCGGCCATGATGGCGCCGGACAGCGTGGTCACCGCGGTCATGGCACCCGCGCACCAACGATCGATGGAGTACCCCGGCACCGTGCTCGGCAATCCGGAGAGCAGCGCCACCGATCGGCCGATGTTCATACCCTGGTCGCCCGTTTGGGTGGCTGCGGCGATGGCGACATCGTCGATCCGCTCGGCAGGAAGGGACGGGTTGCGACGTAGGAGCTCGCGGATCACCTTCACCATGAGGTCGTCCGCGCGGGTATGGGCATAAAGGCTGCCCGCTCGTGCGAACGGTGTGCGTGCGCCATCAACGAAGACGACCGGCTGGATGCTGTTCATGGGGACTCCCTCGGTGATGCCGATTCGCTGCCGGAACTGAGCCGTGGGGCTCGTGCCGCCGATGTTACTCGCTAGTAACTTAAGATTCCATACCGGCGCGAAGGGCATTCACGAGGAACGGGGTACACAGGTCGACCTGCCACTCCCGGGCACCGCCCGCCGCTAGGTAGCGACGGACACCGGCCTCGTCAGCATCCGAGGGCGGATCCCAGCACAGTCGGCGCATGAGGTCCGGCGCAAGCAGCAATTCGGGAGCCATGGACAGTTCCTCGGACAGCGCGGTGACCGCCTCACGTGCGATCGCAAGTCGATTCGCCGCAACGGGATCCTTGTCGGCCCACGATCGCGGGGGAGGAGGTCCTTCGGAGCGAGCTGCACGCTGTGGCAGGTCGGCCTTCGGCAGACTCCGCGCGCGCTCGATCGCCTCCCACCAGGATCGACGGTACTTCCCTGCGCCCCTACCGTGGAAGCCGTCGGCCTCCATGAGTTCGCGCACCGACGTTGGATCGGCGAGCACCGCCGCGACGATCGCCGAGTCGGGGATCAATCGACCAGGCGCGGTGTCGGTTCGCTCGGCGAGATCATCGCGCGCCAGCCAGAGTTCCCGGGCGACCGCCCACTGACGCGGGCTCGTCAACTTGTGCATCCCCGATAGCCGGCGCCACGGCTCGGGGCCCCTGTCGCGGGGCTGAAAGCCGAGCAGGTGTTCAAATTCCTGCTGAGCGATGTTCCAGCGATCAGCCGCGATGAGCTCTCGATGAAGCACGTCGCGAAGTTCGACTAGCGGCTCGACGTCAAGCGCGGCGTACGTCAACTGCGCCGGCGACAGAGGTCGAGTGGACCAGTCCGTCGCTCCCTGCCCCTTGTGCAGCGTCAAACCGAGTTCGCTCCCGACGAGGGCAGCAAGACTCACCCGGTCTCGGCCGAGTATCCGGCCGGCGACCTCGGTGTCGAAGAGCCGCCGCGGTCGCATACCAACTTCCGCAAGACAGGGAAGGTCTTGGGTCGCGGCATGCAAGATCCACTCCGCGTCGCCGATCGCGGCGTCGAGGATCTTCAGGTCCGGCAGGGGAACCGGATCGATCAGAGCGATGCCGGCGCCTTCGCGTCTTACCTGAACCAAGTAAGCGCGCATCGAGTAGCGATAGCCACTCGCCCGCTCGGCGTCCAAGGCAACCGGACCGGTACCCGCCGCGAGCGCCGCGGCGTATTCCCGGAGATCCTCAATCGTGTCTATGACGGGTGGGTCACCATCGCGCAGCTGGAGTTCGGGGAGATCATCTGCACTCGAGTCTGACTCTCTGCTTCGGGAGTTCTCGCGAGTCACGACTGATGGGTCCGGTAACCGGCCAGCGTCGATACTCCCGGTGGCACCGGCGGGAGCCCGGCGAGCTTGGCGAGGATGTCGATCCACACGCGCATGTGCTCGGTGAGGGCCCCGACGATCTCTTGCGTATGTGTCTCGGACGACGAGTCGGCAATGGGAGTCCACGATGCCCGTATCTCGACGAGTCCATCGCCCGGTCTCTCCGCCATGGTCCCAAAGGACGTACCCGACGAGATCGTGACTGTCCCACCGAGTTGTGCGATGGGACGATCGTCGAGCGCCTCGGTCACCCAACTCCACGCCACCTCGTGGACCAACGGATCACTCAAGAGTTCCGGCTCAACATCGCACCGCGCGAAGATGACGATGCGGTAACTGCCTTCCCATTCATCGACGCCGTCGGGATCATGCAGGATCACGAAGCGCCCGGTCGCGGAATCGCTGAGTGACCCCACGGCGTGCGATCCCGAACCCTCGATTGCTTCGGCGGTCAACGTGAAGGATCGGGGCGCGAGGCGCTGAGGTGAGGGGGCCTGCTCCACCCGGAATTCGGGGCGAACCGGCGCTTCTAGAAGTGCTTCGGTCGCAACGTCGAAGATCTCGTGAGCCTCGGGCACGCTACGCACGTCTGCAGGCTACGGCGATTGGCCGTATCTTCCTTGCGCCCACGCCGGAGCGGATCACTCAGGCGGGTCAGGCTCCAAGGTGACCGAAATGGAGTTGATGCAATAGCGGAGGTCTGTGGGGGTGGGGTACCCCTCGCCCTCGAATACGTGCCCGAGATGTCCACCGCAACGAGAGCATCGCACTTCCGTGCGGACGTATCCCAACGAGGAGTCCTCCAGATAGGTGACCGAGTCCTGCGCCAGTGGCGAGAAGAAACTGGGCCAGCCGCAGTGGGAATCGAACTTAGCGTCGCTGCGGAAGAGTTCGGCACCACAGGCCCGGCAGCGATATACGCCGGGGGTTTTCGTATCGGTGTACTCCCCGACGAAAGCCGGCTCGGTTCCACCTTGGCGCAGAACGTAGTACGCCCCGGAGCCGAGTTCGTCTTTCCACTGCTCCTCGGATTTGACCACCTCGTAGGCGGTGCCGTCCGGCCGCGTGGGCCCGTCTTGTTCTGGAGTCGAATGCGCCATGGCCCGATGCTACGAGTCGAGGAGGATTCGGGCTACGAGCACGCGATGGTCCGTTCCGACTCGCCAGCGACTATCCGGTGGGAGGACATCGGATGACAACGGCGTTCCGTCGTGCTGGATGGCAAGATCGATGAATTCACCATCCGTCTCCGCGTGCACGGTCACCTGTTCGGCGGCCGCTTGACCGCACGCGAACGCGAGACCCTCCTCAACGAGCACCATCGCCGCGGAGCGCGCCGGATCACCGAGCCGTCCAGCCGAGGGAGCGATGTCGAGTTCGATCCGGGTGAGCCCAAGCCAGGGGGCGATGGTTCTGGAAAGCCCCTCTGCCAGAAAGGCCTTGGAGCGATCACCGTCGAGGTCCTCAAGTGCGGCAACACTCCACTCGAGTGCAGAAGCCAGCCGCTTGCTCCCTGGGGCTTGGGCAGCCTTCGTAAGGCCAGCGGCGACAGCCAGCACAGCCGGCTGCATGTGCGTCGAGACTTGGACGGCCGCGGCTGTCTGGGCAACCTCGCTCGTGGCACGACGCTGCTCATCGAGTCGCTCTGCGATGCGGTCCCGCAATTGCTCGTTGGTCGAGTGCCAAAAGTGCTGAAGGGTTCGCACGGCCGAGGGTAGAAGAACGAATACGAGGGCGCCGAGCGTAATGACGATTGCCAATCCGATGACACCGATGTTCGACAGTGGTGGCGCGAACAGATACACCGTGACGTAGCCGGCAGCACAGGTGAGAAGCACGCCGATCGCGAGCCGCAACACTGGTGGTCCCGGTAGCCGGGTGGTTGCGGCGAGTGCCGATGCGAGTGCTGCGGCTATGACGGTCACCGCGGCCAGACCGATGAGAAGCCCCTCCGATTCGACCACCGGTCGGTAATAGGCGATCACGAATACCGCCGCCGTGCCAAGGGCCGATAGCGATCCGCTCTTGATGAGTTGATAGATGACACTGGAAAGTCTCGGTGTAGGGAAATTGAACTCTGCTGCTCGATGCAGGGAGGATTCCAGCGACGCCGAGGAGCCTTCGGAACGAACGCTGGACGAAACCGACCACCATGCGTCCAACGGCAGCAAAGGAGCGGCTGCCTGAACATCGAGGCGCACGGACTCAGATCCCTCGGTGCGAGTCAGGAGCGCCTGCAGGCGTTCGATTGTCCGAGATTGATGAACCTGCGACATTTCGAGTGAGACGGCTTCTTCAATCAGAATCGACCGATCTCGGTAGTACCGATCCCGTGCGTCGAGTAAGAGCGCCATTGACATGCAAAACCACAGGCCTGCTAGAGAGAAGCCGACGCTCATCTCCAGCGGTGTTTCAGCGAATGTCAGCCCGAAGAATCGGCTCACGTAGACGAACACGAGCGCAAAGACGACACCGATTCCCGCATGAAAGGCCACGACGACCCACACCGGTAGCGGGCGAATGGATCGATGACGAAACACGGTGACATTGCCAAGGCCGATATAGAGAGCTACGGCTATCCCTCCCACACATGAGGCAAAGAACCACAAAGGTAGTTCCGTCATGGTGGGGGCGCTCACGCCTATGCCGCCGCCAGAGAAGGTCGCAAGGATGACGACGAGGCCGATTCCAGAGGTCGTCGCTTGCCAAGAGATGGCCCAGCGACCGCCGATGCGCTCGCGCAACGATGGGCGAATCGATGCGTCTGTATTGAGACTCATCAGTCACGCCGCACGCGAGATGAGCCGATGAGCTCGTAGTACGCCTGAGTGATCAGCACACGAACGTTGTCGTGTTCGCCCGCCACGAGCCCCAGTTGCTTCACCAGCCTCGCCACGGCCTTCGCGACAGCCGGTTCGGTCAGCGAGCGACGGCGGGCTATCTCGGCATTCGAGTACCCCTCTGCAACCAAGCGCATGATCTCCACCTGGTTGTCGCTGAGCCTTCGATCACCCGATGCCGCAGGAGCGGGAGACGCTCGCTCGGCTAGAGGAGCTGCCATCACTTCAGCGACCGCCTCTTCGAGGACCCGGGTGTCTCCGACCGAACGCTTGGAGACGTAGATGGCCCCCAGTGGCATCGGACGGGTGGATCCCACGAGTCGTGGGTCCTGATAACTCGACAGAATGATGATGGCGATCGTCGGAATGAGTCGGCGCAGTCCATGCGCGAGGTCGATTCCGTTGGGACCAGGGCCAAGATCGAGATCCACAATCGCCAGGGTCGGCCGTTCGATGTCTGCGAGGCGCATCGCGGACGCAGCATCCGAGGCCTGGTTCACGTCTCCAAATTGAGCCGATTCGAGAGTGCGAACGAGGAGAACGCGGGTGAAGTCATCGTCGTCGACAACTAGCGCGCCCACGTTCGTCCTCCTTTCATCCCGCAGATCTCGCCCCGTAAACGAGGAAGTTAGTCATCGACGGCACACAACCGGCATCGTTGTGGCGTTTCGGGGTGGTAGCACCCCGAAATTCCCGGCTTGACCGGGGCAAAGGATGGTCAACACTCTCCCGGGCCCCACATAGAGTTAGTGGCACTGCACCGTGTGGATAGACCGCAGGCACCTATCCGACGCGTCACCCCGTAGGCCGAAGTAGAGGAACGTGAGCCGCATGAGCGACATTCTGGATACCCGAACGGCATGGCTGAGCGACTCTGACCTCGAATCAGCTCGCGAGCGTCTGCCGATCGTGTACGTGGACGCGGTCCCCGTGCGCACGGACGAACGCGGACAGGTGACCACGGTCGG
>CAJXUJ010000014.1 GCA_913061025.1 uncultured Actinomycetes bacterium
GCATCGCCGGGCCTATCGGCGTGCTCGGATGGAGTCTCGCCCTTGGATCATTGGGTGCTGAAGCGACCGCTGCGCTAGCTGGCGGAGCGCTCGCGATCGTGAGCATTGGCGTGTACTTGCGCACTCGTGGTGAACAGGTACGCGACTAGCTCACTCCTCGTCCTGAACGACTCCAAAGACTTGCGTGTACAACTTCACAGCCTGCACGCGAGGTGACTTTCGAGGATCGTCGTTCACACCGAGACGAGAGAAGATGCGGTGGGACATCGCTTCGACTGAGCGCTGGGTTGCACCGCGCTGTTCGGCTATCTCTGCGTTGGTCCACCCGGCTGCCATCAACCGAAGCACCTCGATCTGCACGGGTGTGAGACCCGTCAGCGGGGATTCCTTCACCGACGTCGAGACGATGGATTCCGTGGCGTTGCGAAGCACCGCCTCCAAAGCGTCGAGCAGCACCTCGGGAGTTTCTAAATCCGACTTGCACACGAAGGCGACATCGTCGGCAAGGCCTCCGCTGACCCCTGCCGATGCGGCAGATGGATAGTTACTTACCGCCAACACGGCCAAACCAGGTGATCGAGCCTGCAACGAGTGCGCGAGGTCCATGCCGGTGGGACCTGGTCCCAGGTGAATGTCGACCACCAACGCATCCGGGTCGAAGTCCCCAAATGCTCGAGTGGCCTCCACCACACCGGGCAGCGCCAATACTTCGAATCCGGTCTTGCTGAACGCGTGACTCATCAGTCCGCGGACAAAGTCGTCGTCTTCGACGACCATCACCCGCCGCTTGTCACCCACGCCCTCATCCAAGTCGCCCATCAGCCAGCCACCGCCGAATGTTCGGAGTTCTCACGAGACACAGTGGGTAGCCGACCGCCGCGGACCGGGATCACCGCGCGTAATTGATGACCGTTCGCCACATGCCCCAGGTCCCAGTCCAAGGTCACGGCCCCGAGAGTTGACGAGCCCAGACTCGGAACTCCCGCCGAACCAGATTCCGTTCCGTCGTCGGTGACCACCACAACAAAAGCATCGTCATCGCGAGGAGTCATCGCCACGTGAACGTGCTTCGCACGGCCGTGCCGAACTGCATTGGTGACGGCCTCCCCGACGACTGCCACCAGCGCCGATCCGGCCACCGGGTCGGCTACTAAGTGCTCGTCGATTTGATCCATGCCCTCGACATCCAGGTCAATGGCGTACATCCACATCTCGGCGAGGCGATCCCACGCCACCCGCCAATCGCCGTCCCCCAGATCCGAGCTGAGCATGTGATGAAGGTCTGCGGTGAGTTCGGTCAACTCTTCCCGCTCTTGTTGGTCGGACATGCCCGGAAGCCGAAGCGCAGACGCGAGGATGCGACCTTGCACCTCCCCGTGCATCGTGTTCGCGAGGCGGCGTCGGGTCACCCACGCCGCTTGCCGCACCAGAGCAGACGCCCGGTCCGCTGCATGAAACGCCTCGGTCACGTCCGCGCGGGTATTTCTCGCACGGGCGTTGGCGAGCAGCAGCACTGCCGCAAGGCCGAGCGAGTAGAGCACTGGGAAGAACGCCCAGAGCAGACCGGCATCAAACGACGTCGCGGTGAGACCCGCAACAACTCCGGCTCCGACAAGCGCCGCGGCGAGCAGGCTGTCGCCACCTTCAGCACGAGTGAGTAGTTGCGGCCTGGCCCACAGCGCCGGCGCCCTTGGGATCCGCATCATCGCTACTTGGTCGACCAGCTCTTCCTCGCGCACTTGTGCGTCGTGGAGTTCATGGCTCAACGGTCGGACGGCATCGTTAACAAGAGATCGAAGGTGCGCGGCTGCATCGTCCGGGTTACCGCCGTCACCGTGGGTCGCCACTAGCCGCTCGGTCACCATGGTGCGGACGTCCTCCACCAGACGTTGGCGGTCTACGTCGACAAGGCGGGCTGATTCCAGCGCAAGGGCCTTCTCACGGGCGACTTCTCGCAAAAGCTCCTCGCGATACCGTGAGTCGTCGGCGAGGGAGGAACTCAAGCGACCACCCGCCAGAAGCCAGGTGGCAAGGAAAGTCGACAATAGAGCGAGTTCCACATCCACTTGCGACTCGTCACTAACGCCCGCGAGTGCTGCAACCACCAAAGCCCCCAGCACGGTCGTCGGCCCCGCAAGCAGCAGCAGAACGAGCGTGACCCAACGGCGCAAGGAGGCGCGGCCGTCCGTCATCCAGAGTCGGGCAACTTGGGCGACGATGATGGCGGCAACGAAAGCCGCCGTAGCGTAGAAAAACCAGGCAAGCCACGGCACCTCGGGCGCCTGCTTTGCCAACAATGTCGCGGCCAGGAGAACTAAAGGCGCCGCAAGGCCAAAGGACCGCAGCGACAAACCTTCCGGCAGTCCAGCGCGCCACCACTCACGCATCGGCCGCCACCTCGCGAGGTTCCGGTCGGATGAGGACCAACCGACCTGTGCGACTTTCGCCGGAAAGCGTCAGCGAATTCGATTCGAAGGTCAGCCAAGCGTCACCGGTGACACTGCGCACCGGAAGGTCGTCAACTAAAGCTCCGCGCAGTGCAGCGACGATCGCCGGGCGGTCAGACCAGACGTCCTCGACTTCGAGCCCCATGGCCGGGGAGCGTCCTGGCCCTAGTAGTCGAACCGCGGAGGGATTCATAGCCGAGATCCGACCATGGGCGTCCAGGACAACAACCCCCGTCTCCGATGCCAGATAGGACTCGGCCTGAGTCATCGGACGCAAGTCGAATGCGCGGAAGTTCGCCATCGCGATGGCCGCGAAGATCGCCGGCAGCAAGCCAAGGACTGCAGGACCGATTCCGAGGATGCGGATATTGAAAAAGGACAGGCTGCTCAGGATCCACGGCACCAGGATTGCCGCGAGCACCAGCATCACCTGGTAGCGATGCAGGCGTTTACTTCGAAGCGCACTCAGCACCGTGATGGACACCGCAACGGTCAGCAACCCGTAAGTCCAGGTGTAGAACGCGAGATAGATGGGACTGCGGCGGGGAAATGCGAAGGTCACGGGGTCAAACCCGCCGCCGAAGAAGAGATCCATCGCCCATGGCCCGAAGACCACCGCCCCGAAGAAAACGGGGATGATGACCAAAACGGCCACCAGGGGTGGACGTATCCACCTATCGCGTCCGGTCATCCAGGCGATGAACAACAAGAAGGCAACAGGGGCAACTAACCACCCGATGTACGTCAAGCGAATCGCGACGACTTGCTGTTGGAAGGTCAGCGCATTGGAGAAACTGAACGCATACGCAGCCCAAATCTCACTGACGGCCAACAAGAAGATGGTCAAGATGCCGCCGTGCCTGGACGACGCACGATGGCGCCAGGTGAGAACCGCCAGGAGCAAGGCGGCCATGCTGGCGGCGATTAGGAAGCCGAATGCCGCGGCGCTATGAGAGGCAGACATGCCTTCCCCCTACCGATATCGCCAGACGAGACGACCAACGATGAGGTCGTCGGCCACGGCGCCGAACTGACGGCTGTCATCACTCACTGTGGGGTTATCGCCGAGGACCCACCAGCCGTCACCCTCTTTGTGGTGAAGACGCTTCACGACATTCAACTGCGGACGCTGCGGATGCTGCATGAGCACCACATCGCCCGGGTTCAGCCTTGACCCTTTGCGCACGATCCACCACTGACCGTTACGCACAGTCGGCTCCATTGACGGGCCGACCACTCGCACGGTTGTGAAGGGAATCACCCCACCATCCTGCCGCGTGCCGAGTGGCTTGGGGAGCGCTAGGGTCGGTGGAGGCGACCAGCCCACGATCTCGAAGGAGACTCATGCTCAACAGCATCTTCCGGGCACTTGAGCCCCGGACAACCGCTTACGCGCACTGCGATCTGCCTTGCGGCGTCTACGACCCGGCCCAGGCTCGCCTCGAGGCCGAGTCCGTGAAGGCCTGCATGGAGAAGCACAACGCGTCCGATGATCACGACTTCAAGGCACGCGCCATCTCCATCAAGGAGGAGCGCTCGCACATGGTCAAGGAGCACCTGTGGGTGCTGTGGACCGACTACTTCAAGCCCCCGCACTTCGAGAAGTACCCGCAGCTGAACGAGTTGTTCAACCAGGCGACCAAGTTGGCCGGTGCCGGCGGCACCAAGGGCACCTGCGACGTTGCCGTGGCCGATGAGTTGCTCGCCAAGATCGACGAGATCGCCGAGATCTTCTGGGCCACCAAGAAGGCCTAAGTTCTCACCCCAAGAACAAAGAAGGGGCCCGCTGCCGATGGCAGCGGGCCCCTTTACGTTCGGACTTGTTCCTACTTCACAACCCTGATGTTGCGGGTCTCTCGCATGGCGGTGAATCCGGGGAATGCCGGTGCGGACTCCACGAGAGTGAAGGAACCACTCTTCTTCCCCTTCTTCAACACTGCGCGTACCTGGACGATGTCGCCCTGGTAGCGGAAGCTCACCGACTTCACAGACGCAGACTTGTTAACAGCGCTCAGGCGTGCCTCGTGACCAGCGTTCGTGTCCAGGTTGGCGGTGTCGTTGAACGTCTTCCACTTACCGCTCTTGACCTTGGTTCCTCCGCCTTCCCACGTGGGACCGACGAGAACCTGCTGCTGAACCGGTGCCGGCGTCGGAGCATTCGCTGTGTTCTGCGAGACGCTCGTTGCTGCACCCCAGCCCGAGGCGTTGGTCGCCAGAACGGAGAAGGTGTAGGTCGAGCCAGCCGACAGAGTCCCAATGTTGGCGTTCGTCGTATTGCCCGCAACCGAGACCTGACCACTGGTAGGGCCGGTCCAGTTGATGACGTATCCGGCGATCGGCGCCGAGCCACTGCTGCTGGGGGCATCCCAGTTCAAGGACACCGTGTTTGTCGAAACGCCGGTGACCTTCAGGTTCCGCACCTGGGAAGGAGTGGTCGGCTTGGGGGCAGGCGCCTGCGCGATCTGGATCTTCTTCGAGGCTTTACCAAGCTGAGTAGGAGACCCACCAAGCAACTGCTCATTGGCATGGGTGGTGATGGTCACCGATCCCGCCTTGGTCGGCGTCCAGTTCAGGGTGCCCGTCCAGGTAGCGACGGGCGTAAAAGAGCCGTTGCTCACCGGTGTGCACGTTCCATTGACGGAGCCCAGGCTGGAATCACCGCTCTTGAAGTCGAAGTTCACCGCTGGTGGCTGGTCATCACACGTCGGACCGGCGTCATTGAAGGCGAAGGTCGCTGTGAGCACCTGGTTCGAACCCACTTGACCGTTGCCGGCGCTGATAGTGGTCGTTCCTTCGTTGGCAGATGCCGAGCCAGCAACTGCGATCTGCGACCCAACCAGGGCCAGACCGATAAGGGCGGCC
Organism: uncultured Actinomycetes bacterium; assembly: GCA_913061025.1. Classification (GTDB taxonomy): domain Bacteria; phylum Actinomycetota; class Actinomycetes; order S36-B12; family S36-B12; genus S36-B12. The sequence goes on from CAJXUJ010000014.1 coordinate 5,310, forward strand.
GAGACGGCCTTTGTCTTGCTTCTCACTCGTAAGTCCTTTCGATGGGGGTGAGGCGGACATAGCCTAGACAGTCCGACTAGCGGTCATGCGGCTATTCCCATCGGAGTCGCGGTCCTGGATAGCCTCCCCCCATGATTCGCGAGGCGACACATTCGGACATAGGCCCCATTCACGACATGATCATCGAGTTGGCCGTCTACGAGAAGGAACCCGACGCTGTCACCGCCACACCGGCTGACCTTGAGCGGGCTCTCTTTGGAGAGAACCCGGCGCTTTTCGCCCATGTTGCCGATGACCCCGAGCACGGGGTGGTCGGGTTCACCCTGTGGTTCCTGAACTACTCCACGTGGCTCGGCAAGCACGGCGTCTACCTAGAAGACCTCTACGTCAAGCCGGAACATCGCGGATCCGGATACGGCATCGCCCTGCTGTCCAACCTTGCGCAGATTTGCGTGGAACGCGGATACGGCCGACTCGAGTGGTGGGTCCTGGATTGGAACACACCGGCGCGCGGCTTCTACGAGTCCTTGGGAGCCGACGCTCTAACCGAGTGGATCCCCTACCGCGTCACAGGTGAACAACTCACCGAACTAGCAAACCGCCAGAAGTGAGGTCGAACTAACCGCCGAAGATGATCTGGGACACGCCCCAGATAACCAGACCGAGTCCCAGCGCCATCCCGACCCATCCACGCGTCGTCATACGTGGATTGTGACAGAACTCGTTCACGCTGACTTCCCCATCGATAGAGGGTTCACCTCCACATAAGTCGCCTCCAGAGTCTTTGACTGTCAGACTCCCCACATGAGTGGAACAGACCTCAAGGCCAAGTCCGAGACCGGAATTTCCTACGCCGGCTTGCGCAAGTTGAACATCGTCGCGGGGTTCGCCCACCTGACACAGATGTTCTTGATCTTGTTCCTCGCCACCGACTTCTCACTTCCCATCACCGCGGCGTACGTGTTCGGCCCTCCCGGCACTCCCCCGAATGACCCCGTGACCATCTTCGATTCGCGTATCGCGTGGGGTGTGGCGCTGTTCTTCGCCCTCTCCGCCTTCTTCCACTTTGTGGTTGCGAGCCCATGGTTCTACCCGCGCTACGTGCGAGGACTGCAGGCCAACCACAACTACTTCCGTTGGGTCGAGTACTCCCTGTCCTCATCGATCATGATCGTGCTGATCGCGCAGATCGTTGGCATCTCGGACGTCGCCGCGCTGATGGCGATCTTCGGCGTCAACGCCTCCATGATCCTGTTCGGCTGGCTTCAGGAGAAATACGAGCAGCCCGGTGGCGGAATGCTCCCGTTCATCTTCGGCTGCATGGCCGGCATCGTTCCATGGCTGATCATCGTGCTGTGGACCTTCGCACCCGGTTCAGCCGAGAAGCCCGAAATCCCCGGTTTCGTGATCGGCATCCTGATTTCACTATTCATCTTCTTCAACTCATTCGCGCTCGTGCAGTGGCTGCAGTACAAAAAGATCGGAAAGTGGCGCGACTACCTGCGCGGCGAGCGCAGCTACATCATCTTGAGTTTGGTCGCGAAGACTGCGCTGGCGTGGCAGATCTTCTCGGGCACACTCGTCCCCGCGTAGATCAATCGGACAGGTACTAGCAGTACCTCTCGGCGACGATGTCCCGCTCAGCCCGACGGGTGACACGCGCGGGCCATTCGTAACGGGCTTCCTGGTATTGGAGCGCATCGAAAATCTGGACGCTGGTGGCGTTGGCTTTGCGGTCGGAGCACATCGCGGCCAAGACCTGCTTGCGAGTCGAGTTCTCCTTCAGCGCCATGATCGCCGGAGCCGACACCCGATACTCCGCCCGCACGGAGCTGTTCGCTTTGCCATTCGCACACACTGCTGGCCCGAAGGTGCCGTCCTGGTAGGCCGTCTTGCCGCAGGAAGCCGCTTGCGCAACTCCCCCTGTAGCCACAGCGCCGAGTACTAGGGCGCTCGCCGCGATAAGTGCACGCATCTGAATTCGCTTGTCCATGCAACCAACCTGACAGGGGTGACGTACAGCGTCAAGGGCATGTACGGATACGTATCCGATGGTTCAATGGCGGCATGGCTGTTCCCGAAGACTGCGTGCGCGTCGAATTCCCCGCTGAGACCGTCAACATGGCGATCGCCCGCACTGTCGGTGCAGCCATGGCGGCCCGCGCCGATCTCACCGTGGATCAGATCGAGGACGTCCGCCTGGCCATGGATGAAGCCATCTCGCACCTGATCTCGGTGGCATCCGACGGCGCCACCATCGGTTGCGACGTGTGTAACGACGGTTCTGCGGTCTCGGTGACCCTTGAGTGCACCGTCCCCAGTGACGAAGTCTCCGAACCAGATCCCTTCGCGTGGACCGTACTGACGGCACTCGTGGGCTCGGTAGAGATGTTGGTTTCTGATCGCGTCTTGCGAATGCAGTGGAGCCTCGCCCGCGATCACTCACTGTCTACCTGAGGCATCAGTGTCCTCACCAGCGGACCTCGGGCGCCACGAGGCCGAACAGGCGCTCTTCGATGCCCTTCACGACACTTCGAGTTCAGATGAGCAGCGTTCGGCGGCTCGGGACGCGCTCGTGGAAATGCATCTGCCACTCGTGCGGCACCTGGCACGCCGATACGCCGAACGTGGTGAGCCGATGGAGGACGTCATCCAAGCAGGCACCATCGGCTTGATCCAGGCGGTTGATCGATTCGAGCCCGACAGAGGAGTGGCCTTCTCCACTTATGCCGTTCCCACCGTTGTCGGTGCCATTCGCCGTCACTTCCGGGACGCCACCTGGTCGATGAAAGTTCCTCGGCGAGTGCAGGAACTGCGCGGAAAGATCGACGCCGCACACGATTCCCTGACGCAGGACCTCGGCCGCTCCCCCACGGTCGCAGAGATTGCCGAGCGCGCCGGCGTGGATGCGCAAGATGTTCTCGACTCTCTCGAACTCAGCCGTGTTCGAGAGATGACACAGATCGACGCTGCCGCTTCTGACGAGGTGCCTCTGGCGGATCGGCTCGGCGATTTCGATGCGTCGCTTGCCGGGGTTGACAACGCGGAGACCGTCAAGAAGCTGCTGGCTTCGCTCCCTGAGGAAGAGCGCGTTGTGGTGACGATGCGCTTCTTCGATGGCATGTCGCAATCGGATATCGCGAGTGAGGTTGGCGTTTCCCAGATGCAAGTCAGCCGGCTGTTGAGTCGATCGCTCGCGAAGTTGCGGGCAGACGTTGATGTTCGCTAACTAGGGTTCCGATCGTGGCCTCTGAATCAGATCTCGACCTCAGTGGAGATCTCCTCGCGCTTCATGATTGGTGGATCGAGCGCAGCCCCGAGCGTCAACGGTCGACTGCCTGGATCGTAGATCCGACGAGCCGCGAGGATGCCGTCGAGCACGTCAACCGTGCCGTGGACAGCGGCGCGACGCTCATCGCATTGAACATCGGACGTTCATCGGCCAACGCCCGCGCCACCATCGCGTTCATCGCCGGCATTCCGGCAACAGGCGTTATCGATCAACCACTCGATATGACCGATGAGTCGTGGATGCGCCAGGTTGCGGACATTCGCGACGAGCTCGCGGTGATGCGTCAGCCAACGATCGGTGCCGACGATGGTGACGTCTCGGAGAACAAGGTGGACGCCACAGTCGCTTCGGCTGCCTTGCTCGCGGCTGCTTCACGAGAGACCGCGGTGCTGTTCGACGGCCTGGTGTGTCATGCGGGTGCGGTTGTTGCGGCGCGCGAGGATCCGGGCGCAGCATGGTGGTGGAAACCGGCAACGTCTTCCCAGGACCCGGCGATTCAAGCCGCTCAGGATGAACTGCGCACGACCCCGGCGGCACACTTCGGGACTCGCAGTAACGGTGCCGCTGCCATTGCCGGCGTCCTTGCACTCCTGGACGTGATCGATCCGATCTAGCGCACGTGGCTTGGCACGAACGGCGCCTTCGTCACTGCGAACGGGATCTGCTTGCCCCGCACGTCCACCAGCACTTCGTCGTCGATGTTCACCGAAGCGTCGAGGAGCGCCAGCGCGATGCCTTCTTTCAGAGTTGGCGAGAAGGTGCCGCTGGTGATTTCACCGACCTCGTTGCCTGCGGTATCGAGGACCGTCATGTGAGAGCGAGGGATGGCGCGCTGCTGGGCACGCAGGGCACGTAGGCGGCGTGGTGGACCGTCCGCGCGCATCGTCGTAAGCGCCTGCTTACCGGCGAATTCAGGTTTGTCCCAACCGACGGCCCACGAGAGCCCTGCTTCAACGGGTGAGATCGTCGGCGAGATGTCTTGCCCGTGGAGCGGATAGCCCATTTCGGTTCTCAGGGTGTCGCGTGCCCCGAGACCGGCGGCCATTCCGTCCACTACCTGGGCCTGCTCGATGAGCGCGTCCCATAGTTCGGCGAGCACCTCGTTCGGCGCGATCAGTTCAAATCCGTGTTCACCTGTGTAACCGGAGCGGCACACCGTGACGGGGTGATCGCGCCATTGCGCCATCGCGAAGGCCATGTAGTCCATGTCCGTCGGCAAGCCCAGTGCCGCAAGGACATCGGGTGACTTCGGACCCTGCACCGCGATGATGCCGTGCGTTTCTTGCTGGTCATCGACCGTGATGCCGTCGCCGGCAAAAGCATTCAACCCGGCCACGACCGTCGCCGAGTTCGCAGCGTTGGGAACGATGTAGACGGCATCGTCACCCCACTTGTAGACGATGAGGTCGTCGATCACGCCGCCGTTGTCGTTGCACAGCATCGAATACTGCGCCTGGCCATCTGCGATCCGATCAAGGTCGTTGGCAACCAACGAGTTCACGAAAGCAGCGGCGCCGGGACCGAACACCGCGATCTTGCCCATGTGCGAGACGTCGAAAATGCCAACCGCTTCGCGAACAGCGGTGTGCTCGGCGACGGTACCGGTGTATTCGATCGGCATCTCCCAGCCACCGAAATCGGCCATCTTCGCGCCGGCGTCGACGTGCCTAGTGTGTAAAGGCGTGTGCTTGAGCATGCCCCGACCGTAGTCCTCAGGCATGAGCGGCGGTCGCGGATTACAGTTCCCCGCATGCCGATTCTCAGCGTCGCCACCACCAAGCCAGCAGCCACCACAGCCGATTCCCTCATCGTCACGATCACCCCGGGACGTGGGAAGAAGGTCACCGTTCACGGCGAGGGGCTCACCCCCGCCCAGACCTCGAAGATCGCCGACGCCCTGCAGTCGGTCGGTGCGTCGGGTAAGTCCGGGGAGATTACGAGCATCCCGGCACCCACCGGGATCAAAGCCACAACCGTAATTGGCGTGGGACTTGGCGATCGATCCAAGGACGCAGGCGGGGAGCAATTGCGCCGGGCCATCGGATCGGCCGTCCGCGGTTCCACCGGGAAGAAGAAGCTCGCCATTGTTCCTCCGGACACCGAGCCCGCCACTCTGCGCGACGTGGCGATCGCCGCACGCCTCGGCGCTTACGCATTCACCGCGTTCAAGTCCGACGCCCCGGCGTCGTCGAAGCCGGTCTCGTCGGTCGTCGTCGTCGTTCCCGCGCCCGCTGGCGAGGCCAAGGCGATCATCGAGCGCGCCGAGACCGTCGGTGAAGCCGTCTCCTTCACCCGCGATCTAGTGAACACTCCCCCGAATGCCCTCGCCCCCGCCGATCTCGCGCAGGCGGCCAAGGATTCGGTCAAGGGTCTGCCGGTCACCGTCAAGGTGTGGGACGAGAAAGCCCTCGAGCGCGACGGGTGCGGCGGCATCCTCGGCGTGGGCAAGGGATCCTCACGCCCACCGCGATTGGTGCGCATGACCTACGCGCCGCGCGGAGCCTCGGCGCACATCGCACTGGTCGGTAAGGGAATCACGTTCGACACCGGCGGCATCTCGATCAAGCCGGCGGCCAACATGGACGAGATGAAGGCGGACATGTCCGGTGCAGCCGCCGTGATCGGCGCGATGCGTGCGATCGCCTCGCTCGGCCTGCCGATCAAGGTCACCGGCTGGGTGCCCACCGCGGAGAACATGCCCAGCGGCACCGCGCAGCGCCCGGGTGACGTACTCACCACGTACAGCGGCAAGACCGTGGAGGTCCTGAACACCGATGCTGAGGGTCGCCTCGTCCTGGCCGACGCCCTCGGTATGGCCGTTGAGGAGAACCCGGACCTGATCGTCGACGTCGCCACCCTCACCGGTGCCCAGCGCATCGCCCTGGGCTCGAGGACCGCCGGCGTCATGGCCAACAACGACGACGCCCGTTCTCAGGTGATCGACGCAGCCGACGCCGCTGGCGAGGCGATGTGGCCGATGCCACTGCCCGAGGATCTGCGCCCCTCGCTGGACTCCGCGACGGCGGACATCGCCAACATCGGTGATCGCCTCGGGGGCATGCTCTCCGCCGGGGTGTTCCTGCAGGAGTTCGTGCCCGCCGACCAGCCCTGGGTGCACATCGACATCGCCGGGCCGGCCTACAACGAGAAAGCCCCCTACGGCTACACCCCCAAGGGCGGCACCGGGTCGGCTGTTCGAACATTCGTCGAACTCGCGGAGAACTTCACCCGGGACTGATGTTCACCGGCTGTGGTGGCGGTGGAAGGATAGGAACACCGCGAACCGAACTGGAGTGAGACACGTGCCTCAGGCAGACATCGTCATCCTCGGTGGGGGTAGTGGAGGCTACGCCTGCGCCCTCCGAGCAGCAGAACTCGGCAAGTCCGTCATCCTCATCGACGCCGACAAACTCGGTGGCACATGCCTGCATCGAGGGTGCATTCCCACCAAGGCGCTGTTGCACGCGGCCGAGGTCGCCGACTCCGCTCGAGAGTCCGAGGAGTTCGGAGTCAAGGCAACCTTCGAGGGCATCGACATGCCCCAGGTCAACAAGTACCGCGACGGCGTGGTCGGACGCCTCTACAAGGGCCTTCAAGGACTGATCAAGTCGCGCGGGGTGACCCTGGTCGAGGGCTACGGCAAGATGACCGGCCCCAAGACCGTTGAGGTGAACGGCGAGCAGTACACCGGCGAGAACCTCGTCCTGGCGACCGGTTCCTACGCCAAGTCCCTCCCCGGCCTGGAGATCGGCGGTCGCATCATGACCTCCGATCAGGCCCTCAACCTCGACTACGTTCCCGAAAAGGTGGTTGTTCTCGGTGGCGGCGTGATCGGCGTGGAGTTCGCCAGCGTCTGGAAGTCCTTCGGATCCGACGTCACGATCGTCGAAGGTCTCCCCCACCTGGTGCCCAATGAAGACGAAGCCTGCTCCAAGGCACTCGAGCGCGCGTTCCGCAAGCGCGGCATCAACTTCTCCCTCGGCGTCCGCTTCGCATCGGCAACCCAGAGCGACTCCGGCGTTCAGGTAGCTCTCGAAGACGGCACCACCTTCGACGCCGACCTCCTGCTCGTTGCCGTCGGCCGCGGACCCAACACCGAGGGCATGGGCTACGAAGAGCAGGGTGTGGCCATGGAGCGCGGCTGGGTGCTGGTTGATGAGCGCCTGCGCACCAACCTGCCCGGCGTCTACGCCGTTGGCGACATCACCCCCGGACTCCAACTCGCCCACCGTGGATTCCAGCACGGGATCTTCGTTGCCGAGGAGATCGCCGGTGAAGCCCCGATGCCGATTCCGGACGTGAACATCCCGCGCGTGACCTACTGCGAGCCCGAGGTCGCCAGTGTCGGCCTGACCGAGGCCGAGGCGATCGAGCAGCACGGCAAGGACGCGATCACCGCCTACGAGTACAACCTCGGCGGCAATGGCAAGAGCCAGATCCTCGCCACCGCCGGCTTCATCAAGCTCGTGCAGCTGACCGACGGCCCCGTCATCGGCGTGCACATGGTCGGCTCGCGACTCGGCGAGCAGATCGGTGAAGCCCAACTCATCGTCAATTGGGAAGCCCACCCGACCGACGTCGCCTCCCTGATTCACGCTCACCCGACACAGAACGAGGCCATGGGCGAGGCCCATCTCGCGCTGGCAGGAAAACCACTTCACGCACACTCCTGAACCCGCTTTACTACGGAGCAAACCGCACCCACAAGGAGCACACATGCCGGTCACCGTGACCATGCCGCAACTCGGCGAAAGCGTCACCGAAGGCACCATCACCCGCTGGCTCAAGAACGTCGGAGACACCGTCAACGCCGACGAGCCACTGCTCGAGGTCTCCACCGACAAGGTCGACACCGAGATCCCCGCTCCCGCATCCGGTGTTCTCATCAGCATCGACGCTGATGAGGACCAGGTGGTCGAGGTGGGTGGTGTCCTCGGTGTGATCGGCGAGCCCGACGAAGCCCCGGCTGCCGCAGCGCCCGCCGAACCTGCAGCCCCAGCGGCCGAACCTGCAGCGCCCGCGGCACCCGCCCCGGTCGCCGGCGGTGGCGAGGACGTCGTCGTCGTTCTTCCTGCCTTGGGCGAGAGCGTCACCGAAGGTGTTGTGACCCGCTGGCTGAAGAACGTTGGAGACACCGTCAACGCCGATGAACCTCTTGTTGAGATCTCCACTGACAAGGTCGACACCGAGATCCCCGCGCCAGCGTCGGGCACACTGACATCCATTGCGGTCGAGGCCGACGGCACGGCAGAGGTTGGCGCGGAGATCGCACGCATTTCCACGGGTGCTGCCGCTCCGGCCGCTGTTCCAGCAAGCCCTGCTCCAGCAGCGCCCGCGCCCGCCGCCGAAGCAGCGCCGGAACCGACTCCGGCACCGGCCGCCCCTGCCTCCGCGGCTCCTGCTCCTGCTGCTCCAACATCCCCAGCGGCAGACACCAACGCCGGTGCCTACGTCACCCCGCTGGTCCGTCGACTCGCGGCTCAAAACGACATCGATCTGTCGACCATCACCGGCACCGGTGTCGGTGGACGGATCCGCAAGGCCGACGTCATGGCCGCCGTCGATGCTCGAGGCGCCGCGCAGCCAGCACCTGCCGCGACAACAAGTGCCGCGCCGGCTGCAGCCGCACCGGAAGCATCGGCGCTGCGCGGACGCACCGAGAAGATGAGCCGGCTGCGTCGGGTCATCGCCGAACGCATGGTCGAATCCCTGCAGACCTCGGCCCAATTGACCACCGTGGTCGAGGTCGACGTCACGCGCATCGCCGCGCTCCGCAACCGCGTCAAGGGCGACTTCGAAGCCCGCGAAGGCGTGAAGCTTTCATTCCTGCCGTTCTTCTGCAAGGCGGCGGTGGAAGCTCTGAAGGTCTATCCGCAGATCAACAGCTCAATCGACTTGCAGGCCGGCACCATCACCTACCACGAAGCAGAAAACCTAGGCATCGCCGTCGACACCGACCGCGGCCTGCTCGTTCCGGTCATCCGCGATGCAGGTGATCTCAACATCGCCGGGATCGCCCGACGTATCGCCGACCTTGCCGAGCGCACCCGCACCAACAAGGTTGCTCCCGATGAGCTATCCGGCGGCACTTTCACGGTCACCAACACCGGCAGCCGCGGGGCCCTGTTCGACACCCCCATCATCAACATGCCGCAGGTTGCCATTCTGGGCACCGGTTCGGTTGTCAAGCGGCCGGTGGTGATCAGTGATGGCGGTCAGGACGTTATCGCTATCCGTTCGATGGTCTATCTCGCGCTGTCCTACGACCACCGCATCGTCGATGGCGCCGACGCCGCACGATTCCTGAGCGCGGTCAAGGCCCGACTGGAAGAGGGAGCCTTCGACGCCGAACTCGGCGCGTAGTTTCCACGATGCTCACCAGCGGCCTGTGGTTCGCGGGCTCAATGGTCGGCATCATCCTTGTTGCACGCTTTGCGCTCTACGAGCCTGCGCAAAAGTTGGCGCGAGCAGGTGGTCTGTCACGTTCGGCAACCGGTCAGATGCTCGGATATCTCACGAGTGCACCCGAACTCGTCGCGACGGTCTTCGTTGCGACAACCGGGCTGTTCACCGTGGTCAGCACGAACATCCTCGGCAGCAACATCGTCAACACGATGCTCGCCGTGGTGGCGGGCCTGTGGTTCGCGCAGATCCGGCGATTGGCGGGGTCGGAGTTCCGCCTCGAACAGGCGATCCTCGCGGCAACACTCGTCATCCCGGTGCTCCTCCTGGTCACCGGCCAGGACACCGCGCTATGGAGCGGGATCGCGCTCTTCGCGGGCTACATCGCGTATCTGCGGGTCATGCGTAGCCGAAGTGAGGCCGGTGGCCCGGTCGAAGAAGCCGACGCAAGACGGCCGTGGCGCGCCAACCGCGCTTATATCGTCCTGCAGGTCGCCATCCTGGTTGCTGGCCTAATCGGCCTGTACCTCCTCGGCGATGTGCTTGGCGACTCGGTCTACGAACTCGGCACGGCCTTTGCCGTCCCCGCCGTCGTCCTCGGTGGCCTGACTGCCATTGCGACGAGCTTGCCCGAACTCACGACCTTCTTCTCGTCCTTCGCCGCGCATAGGAAGGCCGGCACCGACGGGAACTCCGAGGTCATGCATAACCTGATGGCGAGCAACGTGGTGAACCTGTTCCTGGTCCAGGCGATCGGCGTTGCCGCCTACACCGCCTTCGCCTGACGCGGGCTGTGGCCCGCACCACTCCGGCAAGCCGGAGAGCGTCCTATGCGACATGCTTAGAGCATGAAGGTTGCGGTTACCGGCGCGTCCGGACTCATCGGGTCAGCACTCGTTCCCCATCTGCGTGCGCGGGGAGATGAGGTCCTCAGGCTCGTCCGCCGACCCGCGGTCGCTCCCGACGAGGTCTCCTGGGATCCCACGGCCGGCACCGTGGACCTCGACGCGCTGGCGGGCATCGACGCGGTGGTCCACCTTGCTGGAGCCGGCGTGGGCGACCACCGCTGGACCGATGAATACAAGAAGACGATCCTGGATAGCCGAGTCGACGGCACCCACACCATCGTTCAGGCAATGACCGCGCTCGATCCCAAACCGCGCACTCTCGTCGCCGGATCGGCCATCGGTTGGTACGGCGAAACGGGTAATCGCGCCGTCGACGAACAGGCCCCGGCTGGTTCGGGCTTCCTCGCCGATGTGGTCCGCGCATGGGAAGCCGCCGCGGATCCCGCGGCCGAGGCGGGGATTCGCGTCACGCATGCCCGAACCGGACTCG
>CAJXUJ010000015.1 GCA_913061025.1 uncultured Actinomycetes bacterium
CGAACTTGCGCTGTGAGTGCGCGAACTTGCGCTGTGAGTGCGCGAACTTGCGATGTAGGAGCGCCAACTAATCGCGCAGGGCCTCGGGGTTCACTGCGCTGACGGGAAGCCGACCATCGAGCACATCGAGCACCGCCTGGGTCGCCTGCTCTGTCATCGCCGCGATCGATCGGTGGCTAAGCCCGGCGATGTGGGGCGACATCAAGACCGTGGGGAAATCAAGCAGTGGCGAATCGCCGATCGGCTCGCGCTCGAAAGTGTCCAGGCCAGCACCGGCGAGGTGACCTGAGCGAATCGATTCGGCCAGAGCTGCCTCATCGATGATGCCGCCTCGGGACACATTCACCACGAAGGATCCCGGCTTCATCGCAGCAAACTCGTCGGCACCGAGTAGTCCCCTCGTTCCATCGGTCAACGGAGCATGCACGGTGATCGCGTCGCTGCGGGCCAACAGAGTGGGGAGGTCGACGAGCTCGGTGCCCTCGGGGGCGATCTCCAGAAATGGGTCGTAGACGAGGACTTCGGTTCCGAAAGCCTGAAGCCGTCGGATTACTGCTCGACCGATCACACCGGAGCCGATCAATCCGACGGTGGCTCCGTACAGATCACTCGGGGTCAGGTCCCCGGCTCGATCCCATCGACCGTCTCGGATCGCGGCGTCGTTCTCCCCGATGCGACGCTGCAGAGTCAGGATCATGGCCAGTGCGTGGTCAGCAACCGCTTCCTCATTCGCGCCAGGAGTCGTTGCGACAACCACCCCGGCCTGCGTTGCCGCCGGGACGTCGATCGCGTCCACACCAACACCGGTACGCGCGATGACTTTCAAGTTTGGGCATGCGGCGAAGACGCTCGCATCAAACGGATCCGTGCTCGCGATCACCGCCACTGCATCACCAAGGATCTCGGCGAGTTCGGCCGGCGTTCGGTTGCTGGTGCGTGGGTGGAGGCGGATGTTCAACCCGGCCTGTTCCAAGAGGGCACCCGTTGTCTCTCCATCAACGTCATAGACCGGCCATGTCACAACAACATCGCGACTCACGCGAAACCCCGCATTTCATAGAAAAAGAAAAACGCCGTAGCCTCACCCTACGGCGTCCAACGAAAGGTGCGAGATGCGTCCGAACCCGTGGCTAGAGGCGATTCGATCAGGAAACGTCGCCATCGGCAGTTGGATTTCCAACCCGTCAACCATCAACGCAGAGATCATGGCCGCCGCCGGATTCGACTACGTGGGAATCGACACCCAGCACGGTGCGATCGACTACTCGACCATGCTCCCCATGCTGCAAGTGCTGTCGCTGGGCTCCGCTACGCCGATTGTGCGCGTTCCATCGTGCGACTCCGGGCACATCGGCAAGGCTCTCGACGCAGGCGCGCGGGCGGTCATCGTCCCGATGGTCAACGATCGGGAAACCTGCGAGCGGGCGCTTTCCTACACCCGCTACTCCCCCGACGGAGAACGAAGTTTCGGTCCGACCCGCGCCGTTCTCGTCGAGGGCGACGATTACTTCGACTACGCCGCCGATCAGATTTCACTGATTCCGATGATCGAAACCGCCGAGGCGATGGCAAATATTGACGACATCCTGAGTGTGCCCGGAGTCGAAGCGATCTACGTCGGACCGAACGATCTCTCTATCTCTTTGGGAATCAAGCCGAATACAGCGGATCCACGACTGGACGAAGCAATGGTCGAGATTGTCGCCGGATGCCGGCGCAACGGTGTGGTTCCTGGAGTCCACGCCAGTGCGGCACTGTGCGCGAAGCGAATCGAACAGGGATTCGGCATGGTCACCGTCAGCGCCGACGTGGTCGCGTTGCGCAAGCAGGTCGGTGAGGATCTCGCCACAGCACGCGGCACTGTTGCCGAAACGATCACCAGCACGTACTAGTCAGATCTGCACGCGACACATCGGCTCAGGCAGCCCCTGGATACCTGGATTCAGCGCCACCACCGACCCGGCATCCACCGGTCCCGGCTCGGCAGGCTGACGCCCCCCGCTGCTGATGGACGTGACAACGAGGGTTCCTAAGTCAGGACCAGCGAAGGCAGGCATCGATGGCTTGTGGACCGGAAGCTCGACCGTTCGGTCGAGCCTGCCATCGGGTGTGATGCGAACAACGGACCAGCCGTACACGCAAGCGACCCAGTAGCACCCGTCGGTGTCCACACATGCCCCGTCTGGCTTGCCGGGCAGTGGACCGAAATCGAATAGCGCGCGCTTGTTCGACGGTGTTCCGGAATCGACGTCGTAATCGAAGGCCCAGATCACCTGCTCGGATGTATCCGTCCAGTACATCGTTCGACCATCGGGAGCGAAGGCCAATCCGTTCGAGGTCGCAACATCCTCGAGGACCGTCGAAACCGATCCATCGAGATCCACACAGAACAGGTGACCGGCGGGGAAGCCGGGATTACCGTCATTGCGTTCATCCATCGAGCCGACCCACATCCGACCGACCGGGTCTGCTCGACCATCGTTCATCCGCACGCTCTGGTTGGACTCCAGCGCTACTAACTCCGACCATTCCCCGGAGACGGCGTCGTAGTCGATCAAGCCGGCACCCATACCGATGACGAACGAATGCTCGCGTTCGGTCAGCGCCAGGCAAGCAGGGCGCCCAGGAAGCGACCAGATAGTCGGTTTCTCACTCCCCCAACGCAACGCCTGGATCGAGGAACCATCGACATCCACCCAGTAAAGAGTCGAATCCCGATCGGACCAGACCGGGGACTCACCGAGTTTGGCTCGGTGCGTTCCCAGGACCCGGACCTCGGGGGTCACAGTTCGGCAGCGACCTTCTTCAGGAAGTCCACGCTGGCGCGCGCGTCCTCGATCGGCCCCTTGCCGGGCTCGGGATCTCCGGTGAGCGAACAGTCCTGCTCGAGCACGTACCAACCCTGGTAGCCGCGGCCCTCGAGGTACTTGATGATGCCTGCGAGATCGACATCGCCATCGCCGGCGGGCACGAACATGCCGTCGATGGTTGCCTGACGGAACGGCACCTCACCGGAGCGAACCTTCTCGGCCATCTCGTTGGTGAGGTCCTTGATGTGAACGTGGAGAACGCGGTCACCGGCGTCCTTGACGACCTGCAGCGGATCCACGCCCGACAAGAACAGGTGGCCGGTGTCGACGCACATGCCAACGTCGCAGGAGTTCAGCAGCCGATCAACCTGGTTCTGGCGTGAGATGGCCATTCCCCAGTGCGGGTGCAGGGCGGTCTGCAGGCCGCGTGCCTCGGTGATGTCCTGGAAGCGACGCAGGTTGCGCAGGAAGACCTGCCACTGGTCGTCGTCCATGTCGATCTCGGTGTCGTAGCCGTCGTAGTGCGAGCGCGGCCCGAGCACCACGGTGGAGGCACCGGCGGTGGCCAGCTGATCGCTTGCCCGACCGAAGTAGTCGAGGTCGGCCTCCATGTCCTTGTCGCGGTAGAGGATCGCCGGGACGAACGCGCCAACCATCGACATGTCGTAGCCCGCGACGAAGTCCTTGAGCTCCTCGGGGTCGCTGGGCAGGAAGCCGTCGGGACCGAGTTCAGTGGCGCTGAGACCAACCTCGCGCATCTCGGACATGACGCGGGCCGGATCCATCATGTAGCCCCAGCCCACAGAGGCGTCGGCGCCCCAGGTAATCGGCGCACCGGCAACCCGGCTCAACATGTCGCTCATAGCGGTCCTCTCGAGGTTCTTGATCGAAAATTCTGGGGTTTGTCCTCTGGCGTGGAATCGTTCCAACCCCTAAGTTGGAACGTGCCAACGCGAAGCATGGCACAGTATGCCCCGACTTTCGACCCGGCAAGAACTGCCCTGCACCTGACCCATCCAGGAGGATCCTGTGGAGACCACCCGCCTGACCATGGCCCAAGCGCTCGTCCGCTGGCTCACCGCCCAGAAGACCGAGATCGACGGGCAGGTAGTTCCCCTCTTCCCGGGTGCTTTCGGGATCTTCGGCCACGGCAACGTGACCTCCCTGGCCGAGGCCCTCGCCGAGGTCAAGGACGAGTTCCCCACCTGGCGCGGTCACAACGAGCAGTCGATGGCGCTCAGCGCCGTCGCGTACGCCAAGGCGATGCGTCGCAAGCAGATCATGGTGGCGACCTCCTCGGTCGGACCCGGTAGCACGAACATGGTCACCGCCGCTGGCGTGGCCATCACCAACCGTCTTCCCCTACTCCTCCTCAGCGGTGACACCTTCACCCACCGCATCGTCGATCCCGTGCTCCAGCAGGTGGAGCAGTTCGGTGATCCGACGGTCACCGCCGCGGACACCTTTAAGCCCGTCACCCGCTTTTGGGATCGAATCGTCAAGCCCGAGCAACTGCTCAAGTCACTCCCGCAAGCACTCGCTGTGATGCTCGATCCGGCCGAGTGCGGCCCGGCGTTTATCGCGTTGCCGCAGGACGTCCAAGCCGAGGCCTACGACTACCCCACCAAGTTCTTCGACGAGAAGGTGCACTACATCCGGCGCCCGCAGGCAGACCCGCGGGAAATTGAGTCCGCAGCAGCCACAATCGCCTCAGCCAAGAAGCCGCTTGTGATCTCTGGTGGGGGCGTTCTCTATTCGGGGGCTGCCGAGACCCTCGGCGCGATTGCCTCCAAGCGCAACATCCCGGTGGTCGAGACGTTCGCCGGGAAGGGCGCTTTCGCCGACGACGACGCTTTCTACGCCGGGTCGCTCGGAATCGCGGGCGACGCCTGCTCCAACGCGATCGCCGAAGATGCAGACGTCGTCATCGCTGTCGGCACCAAGCTTCAGGACTTCACCACCGGGTCCTGGGCACTATTCAAGGATCCGAACGTCAAGATCGTCGCGATCAACGCAGCGCGTTGGGATGCCACCAAGCAGCAGGCCGTGGGCGTGATCGGTGACGCCGACGTCTCACTCCAGCAGATCGATGCCGCCCTGGGCGACTACGCGGCCCCGGGCGAGTGGATCGAGCGGGCACGCTCCGAGAAGGCGAAGTGGAACGAGCACCTCGACGAGTTTGGCCGCGCGGTCAGCGATCCCCCCGCCTACAACCAGGTGATCCAGCGCGTGCACCAGATTTCCGATCCGACGGACTACGTCCTGTCTGCGGCCGGTGGCCTACCGGGCGAACTCTTCGCCGGCTGGCGCACCAAGGAACCGAACACCTTCGACTGCGAATTCGGCTTCTCGTGCATGGGTTACGAAATCGCCGGAGCCGTGGGCGCGAAGATGGCGCTGCCCGACCGAGATGTCGTCTCGTGGGTGGGTGATGGTTCCTACCTAATGATGAACAGCGACATCTACGCCAGCGTCCTGACCGGCAACAAGGTGATCTTCATCGTCTGTGACAACGAGGGCTTCGCCGTCATCAACCGACTCCAGGTGAACCAGGGCGGCGAGGAGTTCAACAACCTGCTGCGCACTACCAAGCACACGAATCTGCAGAAGGTCGACTTTGTTGCGCACGCAATGTCGATGGGTGCCAATGCCGAAAAGGTCGAGTCCCTGGATGACATTCCGGCCGCATACGAGCGGGCGAAGGCATCGGACAAGACCTACGTCCTCGTCGTCGATGTAGCCCAGTACGAGTGGGTCGGCGGAGGCACCTGGTGGGAGGTTGGCGTTCCCGAGGTCAGCAACCGGGCCGAGGTTCGCGCCGCTCGCGCCGTCTACGAGGCAGAGTCCAAGCACCAGCGCCCCGGGGTCTAGTCATGGCGCTGTACCCCGAGTTCGAAGGCAAGGTCCTCGTCGCAACAGGTGGGGCGTCGCTCATTGTCGAGGCTCTGGCGCTCCAGTTCGTCGCCAACGGTGGGAAGGTCGTCCTCGGTGACTTGAACACCGACCATGCAGACGAGTTGCTCGCGGACCTCGGCGACGCTGGACGGTTCGTGAAGACCGACGTCACCTCCGATGCAGACCTCGATGCCCTGCTGCAGACCGCGGTCAATGAGTTCGGCGGAGTCAACTACGTGGTCAGCGCCCACACCACCTTCGGCTGCGGGTATCTGGACACCACCCGCGAGCAGTGGATGAACTCCCTGAACGTCAACGTCGCAAGTGCAGCGATGTTCATCGAGAAGGCCGTCCCGTTGATGCAGGAGCGAGGCAACGGTGCGGCGGTGCTCGTGACGTCGGTGTCCGGCAAGGCGTCCCAGCCGAACCGGATCGTCTACCCGGTCACCAAAGCGGCACTGATCGGGCTGAGCCGCAACATGTCGCAGGCTCTCGCTCCATTGGGAATCAGACTCAACAGCGTCTCCCCCGGGTGGACGTGGAGCAGGAACATCGAGAAGCGCTACGGAACCCGCGAGCACGCCGACAACTTCGCCGGTGAGTTCCACGCCATTCGTCGCATGGCCGAGCCCGAGGAAATCGCGGACGCCATCTGCTACGTCTGCTCCGACGGCGCCACCTTCGTCACCGGAAGTGACTTCGCGGTGGACGGTGGCTACAGCGCCATGGGACCTGAGGCGCTCGGACAGCCATACGAGAAGTTCCCCGTCATCGACCAGTAGCTCAGGACAGCATCGCGCGGAGCAAGTTCGCTGTCTCAGGCTGCAAGTTCGCGCTCTGAGGCAGCAGGTTCGCGCTGTATAGCTGCAAGTTCGCGGGGGGGGTTAGAGGTCGACGGCGAAGTACTGGGTTTCGAGAAACTCGTGGATTCCATCGAAGCCGCCCTCGCGACCGAGCCCCGATTCTTTCATCCCGCCGAACGACGCCGCCGGATCCGAGGCAATGCCGCGGTTGATCGCGACCATGCCCGACTCCATCTGACGTGCAACCTTGATGCCCTCACCGGCATCCTTGGCGAATACGTAGGAAATGAGCCCGTACTCGGTGTCGTTAGCCATCCGGATGCCCTCGGCCTGATCCTCGAAGGTCACGATGGGCGCAACCGGTCCGAAGATCTCGTTGCGGGTGAGCGTTGAGCCGTGCTGGACGCCTCGCACGATCCGCGGGGCAATGAACGCGCCCTCGGCGGGGGCATCGCCGGCAACGGTCGCCATGGTGCCCTCAGCCTCTGCCTCCTGAACGAGTTCGAGGATCTTGTCGCGCTCCTTGATCGACACCATCGCACCGAGGTCATTGACCTGATCGATACCCGGGCCGATCTTGAGTCCGCGAAGCGCCGCCTCGAACTTGGTGGCGAACTCCTCGGCCACCGAAGCGTGGACGTAGAACCGGTTGGCCGCGGTGCACGCAGAGCCACCGTTACGCATCTTCGCAACCATGGCGCCCTCGACGGCCTTGTCGACGTCGGCACCCTCCAACACCAGGAAGGGGGCGTTTCCGCCGAGCTCCATCGACGACGGCAGCACCCGCTTGGCGGTTTGCTCGAGCAGCAACTTGCCCACGTAGGTGGATCCGGTGAAGGACAGGGTGGCAACTCGCGGGTCGGCGAGAATCGCCTCCGAGACGGGGCCGGACTTCGAGGTGGTCACGACGTTCACGACTCCGGCCGGGGCACCAGCGCGCTCGAGGACGTCGGCAACCCACAGCGCGGTGAGCGGGGTCTCCTGGGCGGGCTTGAGCACCGACGTGCAGCCAGCGGCCATCGCCGGTGCGAGCTTGCGGGTGGCCATCGCGGCCGGGAAGTTCCACGGTGTGATCAGGTACGCGACGCCCATGGGTCGGTAGTCGGTGATGATCGTCTTGTCGCCCGTCGGGCTGTAGCGGAAGTCGCCCTGAACATGCGCGGCCTCCTCGGAGAACCAGCGGAAGAACTCGGCGGCGTAGGTGGCCTCACCCATGGCGTCTTTCCACGCCTTGCCGTTTTCCAGCGAGATGAGGCGCGCACAGTCCTCAATCTCAGCCGTCATGATCTCGAACGCCTTGCGCAGGATCTCCGCACGGAACCGCGCCGAAGAGGTGCCCCAGTCGGCGAAGGCATCGTGGGCTGCGGATACCGCCTGCAGACCTTCCTCGACGCTCGCGTCGCCGATCTCTGCGAGGGTGCCCAGCGTCGCCGGGTTTACAACGTCGAGGTGGGTAGCCGTCTGCAACCAATCACCGCCGATGAGAAGGCCGGTGGGAGTCCGTTCGGGCAGCGTGGTTGACATTGACGTTCCTCTCGATGATCGCGTGGGAGCAGGCTAGCGCCACAATCGATTGCAAAGCACCCCCTCGCCTAGGGGAAATTCTGTGAGACCTGCCACGCTGGGCTCCGAGCGGCCCACCGCGCCGAGAGCGACATCGGGCTTACCATGGGGAACCTATGCATCTTTCGGCCCGGCGCCCCCTCGCCCTCTTCCTCGCCGCGATCGTCCCGTTCGCCGTGCTTACCGCGACCCCCGCGAGCGCCGCTGACCCGACCCCGGTCCCGGCGCCGCTGGTCGATCTCGAGGGCAATACGACTCCCACGACCCCCGCCACCCCCTCGGTGGAGTCGTCCCCTTCGGCTTCGGCCTTTCCAACACCCCCAGCAGACGGAACCTCCTCACCGCGGGTCGAGGTCGAATCCGACGTTCTCGGTGGAGTCCGCCTCGCCGAGAAGGGACCGATCTCCGTCGATGCTCCGGGTGTCGCCCCCCTGCCCAAGGTCAAGGCTCGAACGTGGGTCTTGGCCGATGCCGCTACCGGGGAGATCCTCGCCGCGAAGAACGCGCACACCCTGCGCCGCCCGGCGAGCACGCTCAAGACCCTTACCGCGCTAACGCTCCTTCCCAAACTCGATCCAGAAGCAACCTGGACCGGAACGGCGAAAGCCCAGAACACCTACGGCAGCAAGGCGGGGATCCGCAAGGGGCGCGAGTACACGGTCGAGGAGCTCTTCTACGGGCTGCTGCTTCCTAGTGGAAATGACGCCGCGATCGCGTTGGCGCAGGCCAACTCGTCGGTGAAGAAGACGGTCGATGAGATGAATGACGTCGCCGAGGAACTGCAGGCGTACAACACCACCGCGCGCAACACCAGCGGCCTCGACGCCAAGGGTCAGTTCTCCAGCGCCTATGACCTCGCCCTCATCGGTCGGGCTGCCATCGCCCGCGACGATTTCCTTGAATACGTCGGTTCCAAACGAGCCGACTTCCCAAACCCTAGAAAGCTGAAGAAGAACGGCAAGGAACGCAAGCCGATCACGGTGTACAACCAGAACGATCTGGTTATGAAGGACTACCGGGGAGCCATCGGGGTCAAGACCGGTTACACGAGTAAGGCTGGCCGCACCTTCATCGGAGCAGCCGAACGCGGCGGCACCACGTTGATCGTGACACTCATGGGAATCCGGGAACCGAGCGCCGATGCCGCCCGAAAGCTTCTCAACTGGGGCTTCAAGAACCGTGCGGACATCATCCCGGTCGGCGAACTCGTCCCACCGTTGTCCGAGCAGCAGCGCACCGACGCCGAGGTCAGCGCCGAATCCACGGCCCCGGTCCCACTGGAGACGACCACCACGAGCGCAACGCTCCAGTCGTCACCGCAAGAACCAGAGTTGGCCTCGCTGTCGCCAACATCGTGGGGGTGGCTGGCCGTCTTCGCCGTTGCACTTGCCATGTTCATCGCAGCCGTGATCCGTCGGCTCGTTACGCGTCGACAACGCCGCCTGCTGTCCTGAACTACCCACTGGCCCCCACGAAGTTGGTCATCACGGTCCGACCATCCTCGAAGGTCACGGTGAAGCGCGCGTTCGTCACTTTCTGGGGTGGAATGACCGAGCCGAGGAATACGACGTCGCCCGCGAGCAGTCCGCGACCGAGGGCGTGAGCAACGGCAGCACACTGCGCAAGCCCTTCGACGAGTGATCCGGTCATCGATTCGGGAACGTCCTGCTGCCACGACTGATCCCCGAACGTGACGTCAACCCTGCGATCAGGGCCCGCTCCCCAACCCGCGTCGTCGTTCGGGAGGACAAGCCAGCGCTCTTGATAGATATTGCCCGCAAGAACATCAAGAGCGTTCTCGGGAGCGAACCGAAGGTCTGCAAGCTCGATGGCGGGAACCAGCGAGCCAACGGCAGCGATCACGTCATCACGGTTCGCTCCGGCCGGTAGGTCGTCTCGCATCCAGGCCGCGATCTCCGGTTCCACCATGGGGTTAACCAGGTCGGAGACGTCCATCGGCGATCCGACCTCAACCCGCCCCTCGGCGAACAGGGCACCGACCAGCGGGCGATCTATACCCAGCAGTGCCTTGCCCTGGTCAGAACCGAAGCCAAGCTTCCACCCCACCTGGGTCTTGCCCTGCTCGCCGTCACGGGCAATGGCGGCGGCCAACGCCTCGACTTCTTCAGTGGTCATGCCCGTGCGCGACATCGGCTTCGTATCCAGCGTCTTCGAGCGATCCAGCTCCGCTCCAGCCCCACGCGAGCACGACGTCTTCATCGGTGTTGTTCCGGAACCCGTGCCACTGTCCGCGAGGGGTGAAAACGACGTCTCCCTGACGCGCAGGCGCTTCACCGTCGTCGGTGTACATGACACCGTTGCCGGAGACGACGATCCAAAACTCATCGGCGTGAAAGTGCCGGTGCCGATCATGCATTGCTCCCGGGGGCAGGACTGTCCAGCCGAGCAGCAGGTTCTCCGAACCAGCGGTGGCCTTGTCGATCAGAAACTGGACCTGCATATCGACCCAGCCGTCCTCCCGCTTCAGGCCAGGGACCGTCGGGACTTGATCGAGGTTCGTTACGAAGCGATCGGGTGTCATGCGTCCTGTCCTCCCATACGTCGATAAGCGCGATGCGCGGTCACGAAGTCCTCGTGCCCGAAACCCATTCCCCTGCTGGCGTTCATGAGGTCATTCGCGATGGCGGCCAGTGGTGCCGGGGAAGCAAGGAGCCGTGCCTGCTCGAGCACGAGCGTCATGTCCTTTTGCTGAAGCGGAACGTCCGCGAGCGGCTTGTCCGGCATGTTGCCCTCAAGAACGAATGGTCCGCGGTAGGACAGCACAGGGGACGCAGCAACGCTGTCGAGGATGGCCTGCACCATGACGTTGCGATCGACTCCTCCACGTTCGGCGAGCGCTACGGCCTCGCCGAAGGCGATCACTTCCACCATTAGGAGCAGGTTGATCGACAGTTTTGCCTGGACGGCGAGACCGCTGCCGCCGATGTACGAGACTTTCGGCCCCACGGCGAGAAGGACATCTCGAACTCTCTCGTAGGCCGATTCGTCACCGCCGACCATCACCGATGCCTTGCCGTCGCGGACCGTTACCGGGCTTCCCGATAGCGGGGCGTCGAGCATGGTCAAACCTCGCTCAGCGAAGGCCTGCGACACGGACCTGCTCACCTCCGGGGAGATGGTGCTCATGTCGAGATAGACGGCCTCGGGCGACAGCGTCTCGGCGATGCCTCCCTCACCGAGCGCGACGCTTTGCACCGCCGCGCCGTCGGTGACGATCGACAAGACGACGTCCGCGCCCTCACTGGCTTGGGCCGGTGTCTGCGCCACCTGCATGCCAAGCGCTTCCAGGTCCGCGCTCTTGCCTGGCGAACGGTTCCAACCGCGGACCTCGTGACCGGCCTCGAGTAGGCGAGGAACGATCACCTGCCCCATGTCACCGAGACCGATGAACCCAACGACCGCCACTAGACGTCTCCTTCTCCGTGAACATGGCCGGCAACCTGCCGGACCGGCTCTCTGCCCTTGATGTCCTGTCCCGTGGGGTTCCAGGTGCACACATTGGCCCCCGGCACCCAGACAGTGCGGCTCTCGCCCGGCACGAAGAACTCGACGAAGACCATGTCTTCGTCGTAGTCGTTACGAAACGAGTGAACCTCGTTTTCGTAGTTGTAGACAAGATCGCCCGCCTGCATGTCGAGAACACCGGCCGGGGTGTCCGCGGTGCCACGGCCGGAAAGCAGGAACTGGAAGTGCTCGGCGCCCTCGTGGTGATGCGGCGCTCCCGAGGCGCCGGGCGGATAGATGATCATTTCTCCTTTGACCGCGTCCGTGCCCCACAACTTCGGACTCGCGAGATAGATCCGCTGGCGAGTGTCGTGCTCGGAGTTCAGAACCGGCTCGCGGCTCCAGTCGTGGATGACCATCGATTCGCCAAGGGAGGGGTCGTACTCACGAGCCCGCGGGACTTCCGCCACGAACACGACCGTGGCCTCGGATGCCGTGTAGGTCGCCTCGGCTCCCGCAGCGAGCATCACCACATGGTCGGGCGTAACGGAGTCGCCGCCGTCAGAAACGAGCCCCCCGGATAGGAGTTGGAACCAGACCAAGGCGTCAGCCGCGGTAGCGACGGACCAGGTCTCGCCGGCGGCGAGTGACCCAATACGCACTCGGAGGCGATCGTCGGACAACCTCCCGGCCGCGATGACGTCGGTCCAGCCCGACTCGGCAGCCTGTGATCTCTCGATGAAGACCATGTTCCCCACTTTCGAATGCTCCGGACGACGTGGGCTTGAGCATAGGCAGCCGCACGGCTCTGGTGCAATCGATTGCGGAAACTCAGTCCGTGACGAATCCCACCTTGGAATAGACAGCCTCGAGCGTGGGAGCGGCAGCCGCTCGAGCCTTGGCCGCCCCGTGGTGCATGAGTCGGGTGAGCTCGGCTGGATCGGCGAGGAACTCTCGGGTCCGTTCCCGCATCGGGCCGACGGCATCGACCACGATCTCCGCCGTCTCTTTCTTCAGGTCGCCGTAGCCACGACCCTGGTAACTCGCCACGATCTCGTCCATCGGGATTCCGCGGAGCGCCTGCTGCATCGTCAGGAGATTCGACACCCCCGGCTTTTGCTCTTGGTCGAACACGATGTCCCGGTCAGAGTCGGTCACCGCTGACTTGATCTTCTTCGTCGAGACGGAGTCTTCATCCAGGATGAAGATGCAGCCGGCCGGGCTCGACTTGCTCATCTTCGACGTCGGATCCTGAAGATCGACGATCTTCGCGGTTTCCTTGACGATGAGTGGCTCCGGAACAGTCAGCGTCTCACCAAATCGAGAGTTGAAGCGCTGGGCGAGGTTCCGCGTCAGTTCAAGATGCTGCCGCTGGTCTTCGCCCACCGGCACCGCGTTCGCTCGATAGATCAGGATGTCGGCAGCCTGCAGGATCGGGTAGGTGAAAAGTCCGACGGTGGATCGATCGGCCCCACCCTTGGCGCTCTTGTCCTTGAACTGGGTCATGCGCCCGGCTTCACCAAAACCGGTCATGCACTCGAGCACCCAGGCCAGTTGGCTGTGTTCGGGGACTTGGCTCTGCACAAAAACCGTCGATCGGTCGGGATCCAGACCCACGGCCAGCAACTGGGCGAACGACGCAAGCGTGCGCGTGCGCAGGAGTTCCGGATCGTGCTCGACGGTGATGGCGTGCTGATCGACCACGCAGTAGAAGGCGTCGTGGGTGTCTTGGAGGCGCACCCACTCGCGCAACGCACCGAGGTAATTGCCGATGTGGAAAGAGTCGGCGGTCGGTTGAATACCCGAGAGCACGCGCGGGCGATTGGTGGACATACTCCTAGTCTTCCAAATCCGATTCGGACGACGATTCATCCGTCGCTGCAGCCGACTGAACTGCTGTAACACTCACTCGCGAGATACGTCTTCCGTCGAGTTCGACCACGCGGAACTCATGGTCACCATCGCGCACCGTGTCCCCCACCACCGGAAGGCGAGTCAAGGCAGCAACGAGAAAACCCGCCACGGTTTCGTAGGGACCTTCGGGGAGGGTGACACCCGTTTCGTCCTCGAAGTCCTCGAGGTTCAACAGCCCGTCGACCACCACCTCGCCCAACACCCTCGGTTGCTTTGGAGTGGATTCGATGTCGTACTCGTCCTTGATGTCGCCGATCAGTTCCTCGACCAAGTCCTCCATCGTCACGATCCCGGCGGTACCGCCGTACTCGTCCTGAACGATGGCTAAGTGCTGACGATCGCGGCGCATCTCGGTGAGGGTGTCCAACACCACCTTCGAACCTGGGAAGGCGACGACGGGACGGGCGAGCTCGGAAACGTGAATCCCGCGGTCGGCAACATCGGGGTCGAGGATGTCGCGGATGTGCACGAAGCCCACGACATCGTCGGAGGATCCACGAATAACCGGATAGCGCGAATGCGGTTGGTCCACCACCATCCGAACCGCCTGGCGGATCGGAAGGCTCGCATCCAAGAACGCGACCTCGGTCCGCGGCAGCATCACCTCCCGCAGTTCGCGTTCGCCGGCTTCAAAGACATCGTCGATCAGGTTTCGCTCGTCTTCACTCAGCTCTTCGTGGGCAGCAACCAGATCACGCAGTTCCTCACCACTGATCGACTCCTTGGCCGCATGCGGATCGATACCGAAGATGCGAACGATGGCGTTGGTGGAAAAGGACAGCGCGACGATGAAAGGGCGAAACAGTCGAGCGATCACATCGATCGGTCCCGCTGCGAACAGCGCAACCTTCTCGACCCGTTGCAGAGCAATGCGTTTGGGAACGAGTTCACCGAGCACAAGGGAGAGGTAGGCGATGATCACCGTGACCACGACGAATGACAGCGTCTGCGCGATACCTTCCGCGAGGCCGGCCGAGATCAGCGGTTGAGCGAGTTCCGGTGCGATTTGCGCAGCGCCGAAACCCGCGGACACGAATCCGGCCAGCGTGACGCCTACCTGAACGGCCGCAAGAAAGCGATTCGGATCCGACGTCAGGGACGCGAGTTTTCTGCCTCGACGCGAGGTCTCTGAGAGGCGCTGAATCTGGCTCTCCCGAAGAGAAACCAGCGCAAGTTCGGCTGCAGCGAAAAAGCCGCCCAGCATGACGAAGAAGAGGACGACGAGAAGGTTGATCCAGATCTGGCTCACTCGGCCGTGCCACTCCTTCGTTGCGCCTTGAGCCGGTCCGCGCACAAAAGCCCGGCTGCCGGTTCCCCAAGACTAGGGTCTAGCGCATGACGAGCGAGGACCGTGTCGAGCATTTCCTGGACCGACTCGCCCTGACCCCCATCGACCGGGACATCTTCACCGGGGTCTGCCATTCCGGTGCTCCCCTGCGCGCGTACGGCGGTCAGATCGCAGCCCAGGCACTCATGGCCGCGGGCAAGACGATCGAAGAGCCCGACCGGCACGTGCATTCCCTGCACGGCTACTTTTTGCGCCCCGGTCGGACGAAGGACACCATCACCTACCTCGTTGATCGGCCGCGAGATGGCGGCTCCTTTTCGACGCGGATCGTGCGAGCGGTCCAGCATGGCGAGACCATCTTCATGATGACGACGTCGTTCTCGGTCACCGATCCGGGACCGGAGCATCAGTTCGAGATGCCGAATGTCCCAGGACCCGAAGACGCCCGCGACGTAGACCTCGCCTCCCGGGCGGTGCCGACCGGCGCTTCTGCGGCCGACTACGACTTCCCCGACCGCGCGCTGATCGAGATGCGAACCCTGGCCCCCGATGGTCCGCTGCGACTAGAGGACGGACGCTACGAGCGGATGGCCTGGGTGCGGGTCACCGAGCCGATGCCCGATGATCGCCTCGTTCAAGCCTGCGCGCTGACGTACCTATCGGACCTGAGCATGGTCACCACCGCCACCAGTCCGCACCGAGATGAACGAGACCGTCTTCAGGTCGCTTCGATCGACCACGCCATGTGGTTCCACGCTCCGGTGGATACCCATTCATGGTTGCTGTTCGACCAGGACACCCCCAGCGCCCGCGGCGGTCACGGCATCGCCCGCGGCCTGTTCTACAACGAAGCAGGGGTCCTGGTTGCGTCGGTGGTGCAAGAGGGGCTAATGCGAACGCTGCGGAGCTAGCACCGAGGTGGTGCCAACTCCGCAGCGTTAATTCGACTCGCGGATTCGAACGGTCAGTTCGAAGCGTCAGGCCATCGCCTTCTGCAGGTTCTCGTCGATCGATGCGAGGAACTCCTGCGTGGTCTGCCACGGCTGATCTGGGCCGACGAGCAGCGCAAGGTCCTTGGTCATCTTGCCCTCTTCGACCGTCTGAACACACACACGCTCGAGGGTGCGGGCGAACTCGCTCACGGCGGGAGTGCCATCGAGCTTCCCGCGGTGCTCGAGTCCGCGCGTCCACGCGAAGATCGACGCGACCGGGTTGGTCGAGGTCGGGTTGCCCTGCTGGTGCTGGCGGTAGTGACGGGTGACGGTGCCGTGCGCCGCCTCAGCCTCGACCGTCTTGCCGTCCGGCGTCATGAGCACCGAGGTCATCAGGCCCAGCGAACCAAAGCCCTGAGCAACGGTGTCGGACTGGACATCGCCGTCGTAGTTCTTGCACGCCCAGACGTAGCCGCCCTCCCACTTCAGCGCCGCGGCGACCATGTCGTCGATCAAGCGGTGCTCGTAGGTGATGCCAGCTTTGGCGAAGTCGTCCTTGAACTCGGCCTCGAACACCTCCGCGAACAGATCCTTGAAGCGACCGTCGT
>CAJXUJ010000016.1 GCA_913061025.1 uncultured Actinomycetes bacterium
TCGTCTGCCCGCCGAATCAATTCATCGACGCTCTGGCCGTCATTTGGCAAGATCGACACCACTCCAATGCTCACGCCGACCGACAGTGCCCCGGCATCCGTGTCAACCGAGAGCGCATTGATTTCGGGCACGAACGACTGTGCAATCTCCAACCCTTTGTCGAGCCCACAGTTGACGAGGATGATCGCAAATTCATCTCCACCCAACCGGGCAACAGCGTCGCGGTTACGTACGTTCTCGGAGAAGGTTTGCCCAACCTCCTGCAACAAACGATCTCCCGCCTCGTGGCCACCACGATCGTTGACTGCCTTGAAGTTGTCGAGATCGATGTACATGAGAACGTGCGACGAACCATCTGACTTAGAGCGCTCCCGGACTGCGTTCAGCGTTCGCAGAAAGGCTCGCCTGTTTTGAAGACCGGTGAGTTCATCGGTGTTCGCCTCACGCCCAGCGTCTTCCGCTCGTTGCTTTGCCAGGCGTTCGAGTCCGGTGACCAGGAGTACGAACGACTGCAAGAGCGTCAATATGACCAGACCGATGACGTCAATGATCGGGGGGATCGGTCGGTAGGTGGCAGCGAACTCACCGCTCGTCGGCATGACGTCGATCTGCCAATCCCTGCCATAAAACTCGAAACTGTCACTCGCCACGGCGGCTTCGACGCGCGAGGTCTCGTCGATCGTCGCCGAATTGATAGCAGGACGCACCGCGACGGGCTCTGGCTCCTCGCTGACGGTGACGTCCTCCAGGGTAATTTCAACGTCATCCCAGGCCGGATTGTTGAACGTGTCAGTGAGTAGATCGCCGAGTCGGTAGACGCCAACGGCAAAACCCTTGAGATCGCGGGTTGAACCTGGATCGCTGGCCGAGCGTTCAAACACCGGCGCCAAAGCGAGGATCCCCTTTTGAGTGCCAGATTCTTGGACCAGATCGATCGGTGCCGTGGCAATCGGGACACCCAGTTCACGAGAACGATCGATCGCCTCTTTGCGAACGGGATTGGAACTGATATCAAATCCGAGAGCGGCAAGGTTTTCCAACAACGGCTCGATGAATCCGACCGGAACGTACTCGTCCCGCTCCGTCACCGGAACAAGGTTGCCTGATTCGTCTCGTTCGGTCACGGTGTAATCATCAAGGCCCTGGTCGGTGCGCTGCGAGGCCTCAAACTCAGCCAATTCCTCAGGAGTAACAAGAGGGTTCCAGGAGAGTGCCTGCAGATTGTCGAAGCGTTCCAGAGCCCCCTTGGTGTAGCTCTGGAACTCTTCCGCATTCACTTGCTCCGACGATTCGAAGAAACTCGCCAAGCCTTCGAGGGACTCCTGATGGCGCGCAATGTTGCGCTGAAGTTCGCCGGCGGCACTCGTTGCCAATCGACCAAGTGCTAATTCGCGTTCCGTACGTGCTGTCATATCGGCCTGAACGAACAATCCCGCGTAAAGGCCAACACCGACAAGTACAGGAATCGCCACGCGGAGGCGGCGACCATTCCAGGTCGGACCCTGACCGGGAATAACCATGAGAGCCAAAGGAGCGAACACGACCACACCGATGGAGTCCCCAGCCCACCACGTCACCCACACCAACAGCGCCTGGTCAAAGCTCACTAAGCCGAGAGAAAACTGAGCGATGCTCGAGAGCGTCGCGTTTATCGTCGCTGCGACCGGACCGGCAAGCAGCAAGAAAGCAACGATCTGGAATGCCCCGGTCAGACTCGGCCGGCGTCCTACTACCCGGGTAACGAGTGCAGACCCGACCATCGCCTGGAGCGCCGCCCCTATGCCGATGGCGAGTGTGACCACCATCGCCTCGCGGGTCAAAACACCCTCGCGCGCCAGCGAGAAGCCGTTCGCAGCGATCGAACCAAGCAGAACGGCCGGCGCCAAACGCCAGCCCCAGGCGTAAACCACCGCGAAGCCGATGCCGGCTGCCGGCCAGAGCGGTGACGCCAAACCGGCGTATTGGCCGATGCTCAAGGTCAGGGCACCCACGACGCCGTAGAGGACGAGAACCCCGAGATTCAAGGTGAGTAGTCGAATACCCGTCGGAGGCATGGCCCATGAGCGGACTTCAGTCCCGGCCACCCGATGCCTCCCTCTTCGACAAGTGCTCAGCGAATGCGTCCACTGCCCGTGCGCCCACAGGTCCTTCTCGAACCATTATCGGCTTAGCAGCGGTGTTTAAGCCTTTCCGGGGTCGATAATCAGGCATTACTGCTCTGACATGGGTGCCGACGCCCCGCCGATGCGGTTGGATCAGTTCATGGCCGACGAGCAGTCCACTCCACCACCCCCACGCGCATCCCTACGCGACGTCCGATTGAGCCCCGGAAATATCTGGCGGGTCGGCCTTGTCGTCCTGGCACTCGTCGGCCTCGCCCTGTTCATCAAGTTCCTGCTCGAAGACGGAGGCGGCGTTCTCTTCGTCATCCTCATGGCGTGGTTCGCGGCTCTCGCGATGGCACCACTCGTGGAGCGCATGTCCCGCGTTATGAAACGAGGGCTCGCGACGATCATCGTGATGGTCGCTTTTCTTCTCTTCGCGGCCTTCTTCCTCCTCGCCTTCGGCAATCTGCTCGTCGACCAACTCGTGCAGCTCGCGATGGAGGTGCCGAGCGTTATTGATCAGGCACTCGGCTGGGCCAATGAGCGGCTGGGGACGGCATATGAGTTCAACGACATCCTCGCGATGTTTGATGTGGAGACCGCCGATCTCGCCGTTTACGCCGGGGAGATCGTGGTCGGTGTTCTCGGATTCGTGACATCGCTCGTCGGCAGCATCTTCAGCATCTTCACCTTCGGGCTTTTCCTGTTCTACTTCTCCGCACAATTGCCACAGTTCCAGCGCTGGGTTGCGAGCCTGTTCCCCGAGCGCGCGCAGGAATTCGTGATGAACGTGTGGCGCCTGACCTCCGAGAAGACCGGTGGCTATATCGGCGCCCGCGTAATCCTTGCGTCGATCAACTCAGCAACCACGGCGGTGGTCTTCCTCATCATCGACATGCCCTACTGGCTGCCCCTAGCCCTGTGGACCGGCATCGTGGCGCAATTCGTTCCCACGATCGGCACGTACATCTCGATTGCCCTGCCCGTCTTGGTCGGCCTACTCAGCGACAACCCACTGGTCGGCGTACTCGCCCTTGCTTGGGCTGTTCTCTACCAGCAGGTCGAGAACCTGACCATCGAACCGCGCATCAGCGCCAAGGCGGTCAACGTAAACCCGGCCGTGGCGTTCGGTTCCGTCCTTCTCGGCGCCTCGCTATTCGGCGTGGCCGGAGCCTTCCTCGCGATACCCGTAACAGCGATGCTGCTGTCTCTATTGGATATCTACGGCAAGCGATACGAGTTGATCGCTGAACTGCGCGGCAACGACGACGCTTCGACACCTCAACTCGAACAGGCCGCCGACTCCGACACTTCAGACGGGTCCTAGTCATGGATCTCGGACCCAGCACTCGAGCGCAGGAGTACGCGGCGACGCTCTCTCAGTTCATGGACGACCACGTCTACCCAGCCGAGCCGATCTATGCACAACAGCGACGGGAACTCACGGCCGAGGGCAAGCTCCATCACCTCCCGCCGGTTGTTGAGGAGCTCAAGTCGATCGCCCGCTCGCAGGGACTGTGGAATCTCTTCCTGCCCGATTGCTCGGACCCCGAGCACGGACTCTCAGTCCTCGACTATGCCTACCTTGCGGAGATCACCGGCCGCTCAATCGAGATTGCACCCGAGGCCATCAACTGCTCCGCACCGGACACCGGAAATATGGAAGTCCTGCACATGTTCGGAACGGTGGAACAGCAGCAAAGATGGCTGCAACCCCTTCTGGATGGCCAAATCCGATCGGGCTTCGCGATGACCGAGCCGGACGTTGCATCCTCGGACGCCACAAATATTTCCACGCGCATTGAACGCGACGGCGACGAGTACGTCATCAACGGCCGCAAGTGGTGGACCACCGGGGCACTGGATCCACGCTGCGAAGTGCTCATAGTCATGGGCAAGACCGATCCGGAGGCCGACACGCACCGCCAGCAGTCGATGGTCTTGGTGCCCATGGACACTCCGGGTGTCACTGTGCACCGATCTCTTCCCGTCTTCGGCTACCACGACCAGCACGGACACGGAGAAATCGAGTTCGACAACGTCCGAGTACCCGTCACGAATCTGATCGGCGAGGAAGGAGCCGGATTCGCGATTGCTCAAGCACGACTGGGACCCGGACGTATCCACCACTGCATGCGAATGATCGGACTGGCCGAACGAGCCCTGGACATGACGGTCGATCGTGCGAAGGAAAGAGTCGCTTTCGGCGGTCCGCTCGCGGACCAGGGCGTCATCCGCGAGTCCATTGCCCTGTCGCGTATCGAGATCGAGCAGGCACGCCTGCTAACTCTGAAAGCTGCCGCGATGATCGACGAGGTGGGCGCGAAGGGGGCACGAACGGAAATCGCGGCAATCAAGGTGGTGGCGCCGCGCGTTGCGTGTGACGTGATCGACCGAGCCATTCAGGTGCACGGTGGAGCCGGAGTCAGCGATGACACCCCTCTCGCCAACATGTACGCCGGGGCTCGTTCACTTCGACTTGCCGATGGTCCAGACGAGGTCCACCTGCGCGACATCGCTCGAGTCGAACTGCGACGACGATGACAGCAGAGTCCGCGGTCCGAGACGAGGATGGATTCGACGTTGCTCGAATGGATGCCTGGCTTCGTGACCAGATTCCCGACCTGCCCGGATCCCCGCCACTCGTTCAGCAATTCACCCGTGGTGCGTCGAACCTGACCTACCGACTGTCCTATCCAGACCGCGAACTAGTCCTCCGGCGTCCACCGACAGGCACCAAGGCAGCATCCGCCCACGACATGGGCAGGGAGGTGCACGTCATCACCCACGTGCGCGATCAATTTCCCTACGTACCGGACGTTCGGGCGTACTGCACAGACGAATCGATCATCGGATCGATCTTCTACGTCATGGAGTATCTCGAGGGCACGATCTTGCGCCCGGATAACGCTCCCGATTTCACACCCGAGATGTGCGAGAAGGTCGGGCGCGTCTACGTCGACCGCTGGGCTGATTTGCATTCCATCGACGTCGATGACGCCGGGCTGAGTGATTGGGGCAAAGGTCCTGGATACGTCGAGCGTCAGATCCGGGGCTGGTCCGATCGCTACCGCAGGGCTCGAACCGACGACGTTCCCGACGGCGAATCCGTCATGGCGTGGCTGGATGACAATCGGCCCAGTGACGTCGCCGCGTGCGTGATCCATGGCGACTGGCGCCTGGACAACATGGTGATGGACAGCGCTTCGCTGCTGGCGGGGCGTGATCCCGTCGTCGTTGGTGTTCTTGACTGGGAGATGGCAACGATCGGTGATCCGCTGATGGATGTCGGTGCTGCTCTCGCCTACTGGATTGACGCAAAGGATGCCGACGTGGACCCAGCCTTCGCCATGCTGAAACGGCAACCAAGTGACCTTCCGGGAATGCCGAGTCGCCAAGACATCATGCGGCGTTACGAGCAACGCATGGGTTTCACCGACGTGGACTGGACCTTCTACGAGGTATACGGACTCTTTCGTCTCGCCGTCATCTTGCAGCAGATTTGGGCGCGGTACGTCTCAGGTGAAACCAGCAACCCGGCGTTCGCGCCATTCGGTCAGGCGGTGCGAGTGCTAGTCGACCGGGCAGCCCGGACCCGACAGTGAAGGCGACGGAGACGCAAGCGACGCAGCCACTTCACCCTCTGCCAACAGACCTTCGAATCCACGCCCAATAGAGAAGTCAACTCGAGGTCCGCTCCGGTCGTCTTCGACGAGAACGGCTTCCGGGATAAAGAACTGCAAGAGCCGCGCGTTGTCCACCCCCTTGGGCCCGTAACGGATCTCCCCGACGCCACGAAGCGAGACGCCCAGAGGATCGTTCTCTACTTTGTTGATGCGAAAACCGCGGAGACTCAAGTCCTGAGCCGTGGTGCTTGCCAGCCCAGCGCGTTTGGTTGAGTTGTAGACGTTCACCACCACCGCATCCGGTCGCGGAAGGACCTCAGCGGCGGAGATCAACGTGGTTTCGCATGGTTCGGGTTCGGCTGTCTCCTCAGCGCTGGGGCTGGCCGGATCGACTTCACCCGCAACGATCGTCGGACGTTCCTCATCTCCCGACACCAACAATGAAACGCCGAATCCAATCGCGAAGAGCACCAGCATCGAAACCGCGACCAGCAGAGCGATCAACCACGTGGGTCGTCGCGCCGGTGGGCGCCGCATAGGTCCAAGGGTGCTCATCGGGCCCCACTGTAGGGAGCGTCCTCGACGTCCCCCCGCCTGTCCGCGAGGAATTCACGGAGAAGCTGCGAGCACTCCTCGGTTCTGACACCACTCACCACTTCGAGTTGGTGGTTGAGGCGACGGTCCCGCACGAGATCCCAACGTGACCCGGCCGCGCCGTACTGCTCGTTCCACGTTCCGATGACCAGGGTGGAGATTCGCGCGAGCACCGATGCGCCCGCGCACATCGGACATGGCTCGACGGTGACGAGCAGCGTGCAATCGCCGAGCCGCCAGTCACCGCGGCGCTGCGCGGCGGCACGCAGGGCCAGGATCTCCGCATGGGCGGTCGGATCACTATCGATCTCCCGCCGATTCGATGCGACGCTAAGAACCTGGCCATCGCCATCCACCACGACTGCACCGATAGGGATGTCGCCTCGCTCTCCGGCAGCCCTCGCCTCTATCAAGGCGACGTCCATCAAGTCCGAGTATCTGGCCTGACGCTGTGACATCACCCGCTCGCGCGTGACCACTGGGCAGCAATGCCCAATCGCTCGGCTATCGACGAGAGCTGCTCATCCGGATAAAGATCCTCGTTCGAGCACAGGAGTTCGATGTCCTCTCCGCTGATCCCGAATTCCTCGAGGAGTCGAACGTCACCGGCTGGCTCCAGCTCTTCAACGTCGTCGTCGTTCAAGCCGAGCATGTCCACCGCTTCCTCGGCCAACGACCAATCCCAGGAAGCCGCGCCGTCGCTCAGCAGAATCCAGCGACCCTGACCGGCTTCACGAACAAGAAGGAAAAAATCGTCCCCGATCGTCACCGCTCCGAAGACACCACCTTCCCCGGGGAACCTCGAGAGCGCGGTGATCAACGAATCCATGGACACCGCGGATCGGGCTGGAAGGCTCGACACCTGCCACACACCCTCTTCACGCCAGAAGACGATCGACAGGTCGATGTCCTCGACGCTCACCACCTGCGTGCCCATAGGTAGATCGTGTCATGAGGCGCACCTTCGCGTCACCTCTACGACTACCCTGCACCTCATGCGCACTCTCGTGATCGATCATCCGCTGGTCTCCCACAAAATGAGCCGCTTGCGGCGCGAGGAAACGTCGTCGGCCACATTCCGGCTCCTGGCCGAGGAACTGGTCACGCTGCTGGCCTACGAAGCCACTCGGTCATTGACCGTCCACCCGGAGCAGATCCAAACCCCGGTCGCGCCAACTACGGGATACGAACTCGGAGAGCCGAAGCCCCTCGTCGTGCCGATCCTGCGGGCTGGCCTCGGCATGCTGAACGGAATGGTCAAGTTGATGCCCACCGCAGAGGTCGGCTTCCTCGGACTCGTGCGCGACGACGCCACACTTACCGCTTCGATTTATGCGGATCGGCTTCCCCCGGACATGCACGACCGTCAGGTTTTCGTGCTCGATCCGATGCTCGCGACGGGTGGCACGTTGGTGTCGGCTATCGACATCCTGCTCGAGCGCGGCGCCAAGGACGTCACCGCGATCTGCCTGCTCGCCGCACCCGAGGGCCTCGCGCACATGGAGGACACGTACGGAGCGACCGACGCCGACGTCACGGTCGTCACCGCAGGGCTCGACGAGAAGCTCAACGAAAAGGGCTACATCGTGCCCGGACTCGGTGATGCGGGCGACCGCCTCTACGGCGTCGTCTAACCCCACCACTTCCCCTTTTTCCCACACTCCGGGGAATTGACGCACTTCTTCCCAGGATGACTGCGGCATGCGGTTTTATTCCCAGGTGGGAATAAAACCGGTGAATCCAGTCAACCTGGGTAATTGACGGACAATTCCCCGGAGTGTGGGAAAAAGGGGCGGCGGGGTTAGACGGTCTTGAGCGCTGAGACCACCTTGGTGAGCGAGTCCTTCGCGTCACCAAACAGCAGAGTGGTCTTCGGATCGAACAAGATCTCGTTCTCGATACCCGCGAAGCCCGGGCGCATCGACCGCTTCAAGAACACGATCTGCTGGGCCTGGTCCACATCGAGGATCGGCATCCCGTAGATCGGTGCGCTCTGATCGGTTCGCGCAGCCGGGTTCACGACGTCGTTCGCGCCCACCACGAGCACCACGTCGGTCGCCGAGAACTCCGGATTGATCTCGTCCATCTCCTTGAGTTGCTCGTAGGGCACGTTGGCCTCGGCGAGAAGCACGTTCATGTGGCCAGGCATGCGGCCGGCCACCGGGTGAATCGCGTAGTCCACCTCGATGCCCTTCTCGGTCAGCAGATCGGCCAGTTCGCGCAGCGTGCTTTGAGCCTGCGCCACCGCGAGGCCATAGCCGGGAACCAGGATCACCTTGTTGGCGAAGCCGAGCATGATCGCGACATCGTTCGCCGAACCCGAACGCACCGGACGATCCGTACCGCCTGCTCCGCCACCGCCCGCGGTGGTTCCGGAGAACGCACCGAACAGGGTCGAGGTCAGCGGGCGACCCATCGCCTTGGCCATCAGGTTCGTCAGCAGGGTGCCGGAGGCACCGACCAGCGTTCCCGCGATGAGCAGCAGGACGTTGCCGAGCACGTAGCCCGAGGCCGCGACGGCCAAACCGGTCATCGCGTTCAGCAGGGAGATGACGATCGGAACGTCAGCGCCACCCACTGGCAGCACGAAGAGCACGCCGAACAGCAGGCCGAGTCCGAGGAGAGACCACAGCAGCCACTGCTGCGGATCCACGACCATCCAGACGCCAGCAACAACCGTCGCGAGCGCGACCAGGATGGTGATCCACTTACCGAGCGGGATTACCACCGGACGCGTGGTCATCAGTTCCTGCAACTTCAGATACGTGACAACGGATCCAGAGAACGCCACCGAACCGATGATCACTGTCGCCACGGTGAAGATGAGGAACAGCAGGTCTTCGGAGCCGACGACCAAGTATTCGACGACGGCGATCAACCCTGCAGCGCCGCCTCCGACGCCGTTAAACAGCGCCACGAGCTGCGGCATTGCGGTCATCTTCACGCGTCGCGCTGCAATCAAACCGATGAGCGAACCGATCACCAGGACGATGAGGATGAGAGCAAGGTTCATCAACTCGATGCCGCTGAAGAACAAGACAACGGTGGCCAGCGTTGCGCCGACTGCTCCGATGAGCACGCCCGTGCGAGCCGTACGCGGGGACGACATCGACTTCAGCGCGAGGATGAACAGGACCGCCGCAACCAGGTAGCTCAGTTGGACCCAGGTGGGGTCGACGTGTGTCTCGGTCATGCCGCACCGCCTTCCTTAGCGGGGGCGGCAGGCTTCTTGGCTTTGAACATCTCCAGCATGCGGTCGGTGACTACGAAGCCACCCACCAGGTTGATCGCGCCCAGGAGGACGGCGGCTAGTGAGATCCACAACTCCAGGGAGCCGGGCTCAGACTCACCGGCGACGATCACGGCACCCATCACCACCACACCGTGGATGGCGTTCGCGCCGGACATCAGCGGTGTGTGGAGAACAGTCGAGACCTTGGAGACGACCTCGAATCCAACAAAGACGCTCAGGATGAAGATCGTCAGCAGTGCGATGCCGTCCATGCTCACGCACCTCCCTGCAGCGCCTGCTGCGCCGCTTCGTTTCGGACTTCCCCCTCGTGTACAACAGCGCAACCGTCGAGGATCTCGTCTTCGAGATCGACGACGAACTCACCGTCTTTCACCAACAGACCGGCGAGTGCCGCGATGTTCATCGCGTACAGCTGGGACGCATGCACCGGCATCTCGCTTGCCACATCCTTCGCACCCCAGATCGTGACCTCACCGAGCATGACTTCCTCGCCGGCGACGGAGCCCTCGACGTTGCCGCCGGTTTCGCTGGCAAGGTCGACCACGACCGAACCCGGCTTCATGGTCTCGACCATCTCGCGGGTCACCAGCAGCGGAGCCTGGCGACCGGGAACCGCGGCAGTGGTGATGACGACGTCGGATTCGGAGATGTAGGGGGTCAGCAGTTCGCGTTGGCGTGCCGCTCGATCCTCGGTCATCTCGCGTGCGTAGCCACCTGACCCCTCGAGTGCCTCGAGTTCGAGGGTGATGAACGTGGCGCCCATCGACTTCACCTCATCGGCGCTCGCCGGGCGGACGTCGTAGGCGGAGACCTTCGCTCCGATGCGCTTGGCGGTCGCTATGGCCTGCAAACCCGCGACGCCGGCGCCGAGCACGAGCACCTTGGCCGGCTGAATGGTCCCGGCCGCCGTCATGAACAGCGGGAAGAAGGAGGGAAGCCGATCGGCGCCAACGAGGGCTGCACGGTAGCCCGCGACCAATGCCTGAGATGTGAGAGCGTCCATCGACTGCGCGCGCGAGATTCGCGGTAGCAGATCGAAGGACAAGCCGGTTGCGCCGGCATCGCGCAAGGCCTTGATCGTCTCGGTGTCCTGGGCAGGCGAGAGGAACGAGATCGACACGCCGCCCTTGCGCAGCCTGGATGCCCGTCCGTAATCCAACGGTCGGACGCTGGCAACCACATCAGCGCCCGCGATCTCCTCGGTGAGTGCAGCCTCGTCGAAAACGCTGGCGCCGGCTTCGCGGTAGGCGTCGTCGTTGGCGAAAGCCTCGCGACCGGCACCCGACTGCACGGCTACGTCGAAGCCGAGTTGGGTGAACTTGCGCACGACGGACGGCATCATGGCGACGCGCTTCTCCCCCGCACGCGTCTCAGCAGGAATAACGATCTTCACTCAGGGGCCTCGCTCTCGAGTACTCGGTGAGCAACACGCGTGGCAACGCGGCGCTCAGCACCGGGCCGAGCCTAGCGGGAAAGCCCCACATATCCGGCACGACAACCGAAAGTCACCAATCGTTTGCCTTGGACAGTTAGCCTGGCTACGTGATGCTCTCCATGTTCGTCCTGTGGTTCGTCGTATTTATCGGAGTCTTCTTGCGCAAAGGATGGGTTATCCCTCTCACGCTGGTCACGCTGGTGTGGACCCTCCTTCTGCTGCGCCTGCACATGACCGACCCGATTCCGCTGAACTTCTGACGGGGGCCGACACAACTATGAGCAACTCGACTCGATTCGACGAGACCTTCACCGGTGCGAACGCGGTCCGGATTTCGCGACTTATCAATGTGCTGGCTCTGTTCGCGCTGCTGGGAGTTCTGGCCGGATCTCTGCACCTGCAGTTCGGTGTCGGTGAGCAGCCGTGCCCGCTGTGCCTTGTCCAGCGCTCGGGCATGATCGGCCTCGCGGTCGGGCCCATCATGAACCTGCTCTGGGGAATTCGAGCCTCGCACTACGCCCTGAGCATCCTGGCGGCGGTTGTGGGAGCGGCCGGCAGTGTTCGCCAGATCCTTCTGCATATCGAACCCGGTGACCCGGGCTACGGACCGGCGATCCTCGGGCTCCACCTCTACACCTGGGCTCTCATCACCTTCGTCATCGCCATCGTCGGGTGTGCAGTGATGCTGCTGTGGGACGCACCCTTCAAAGAGAACGATCAAGGTATTCGTCACGCCCAGTCCTGGTTCCGCGTTGTGGCACTCACGGCGATCTTCTGGGTCTTCGCGAACCTCATCATTATCGGCGTGAGCGTCATTCCCGAGTGCGGATTGGGTATGTGCCCGGACGACCCGCCGAACATCCAGGGGGTGGGTGACTTCAACGGGTGGCTAGCGATCCTGTTCGTGGGAATCCTGGCTCTCGCATTCGCGCTCGCCGTCGTGGTCAATCAGCGCAAGGCAGACTCACCAGGAAGAGCCGACTCCGATCGCTAGCGCGCGAGCTTGAGCAGCTTCGTCAGGTAGGCCTCGTAGATCTCGGCCACCTCTCGGCCCCCCGCGGTCTTCACCAGCTGCACCGGCTGCCCGTAGCCCTCCGCCTGCTGCACGGCAATCCGATCGGGCATCAGCGGCTTCATGATCGCCGAACGGCCATAGATCTCGACGAGTTCGTGCTCGCGGTACTGGTGCTCCTCGGCAACGGAGCGAACGCGGTTGACGACTATCCCCGCGAGCTCGAGATCGGGGTTGTAGTTCTTGCGGACTTCATCGATCTCGGCCATTGCGCGCTCGACACCCTGCGCTCCGAAGTAAGAAGGCGTGGTGACCACGAGCGCGAGGTCCGATGCAGCAAGCGCCTCGCGGGTGAGCGCCCCGAGCGACGGCGGACAGTCAATAAGAACGAGGTCGTATCCGTCGAGGTGGGACAGTGCCTTCGCCAATTTCGGACGCCAGGGTCCCCCGGTCCAGGCATCGAAGCGAATGGTGTTCGCGTGT
This sequence comes from uncultured Actinomycetes bacterium, assembly GCA_913061025.1. GTDB lineage: Bacteria > Actinomycetota > Actinomycetes > S36-B12 > S36-B12 > S36-B12. The sequence goes on from CAJXUJ010000016.1 coordinate 12,509, forward strand.
CCGGGCAGGACGTCCACTTCACCCGGGGCGACTTCCCAGTCGCACGCGGTGAGGGCACCCTCCACACTTTCGCGGGTCGGGTGTCCGAGGACATCGGCAACCGTGGTCCGCGGTTTGTGGGATTTCAACAACGACGTCGCATTCCCCTGAGGATCCAGGTCAACCACGAGGGTGGCCAGACCACGCACCGTTGCCGCCCCCGCCAGACCCAGCACGACGGACGTCTTGCCGACGCCACCTTTCAGACTCACCACACTCACCACTGCCATGCCCGACAGTCTGTCCCGGCCTGCGGACGGGCACAACCGGTTTGCCCGCCCGCCCCGGTCCCTGGTTATCGTGGGCGGCGATTCACGGGGGCGTCGTCGTTGTCCTGAGTCGCCGTTTGCGAGGGGAATAAGCGTGAAGGCCATCTCCACTGTGCTCGCCGGAGTGATGATCGCAAGCCTGACGGCCGTGGCCGTCCCACCAGCAGCAGCCATCGAGGCCGCCCAGCCGGTCCAGGATGCGTGCTACGACTACCGCGCCACCGGTGCGAGCGACCAGGCCGCCACCGCGGTGCCCGTTCCCTGCGAAGGTCCGCACACCGCCCAGACGTTCTACGTGCGCACTCTCTCCGACGGCTTCGGAGTGCCGGCGCAGGCCAGTGCCAAGAAGCGCCTGCAGGTTGCGAAGGCCTGCACGACCGATGCGATGAATTCCTACCTCGCGTTGACCAACACCGCGATCCCCTCGCGCTTCCAGATCGTCACGGTGTTCCCGACGGCGGCTCAGTGGAATGCCGGCGAGCGCTGGATGCGCTGCGACGTGGTCCTGCGTGGAGGAAAGAAGTACACCCGCTACAGCGGCACCGCCCAGCAACTCGTCGCCAGCAATCCTCGCGAGCAATTCAACTTCTGCACACCATCGGTTCCAGGTCAACGCACCAAGTCCGCGTACCCCTGCACCAAGCCGAAGAAGAACTGGATCATGGTGGCCGAGCGAGACCTCGGCTCGATCAAGAAGAACTTCCCGGGAACGCGTAGCGTCGAGCGCAAGGCAAAGAAAATCTGTCAGCGCATCGGCAACAAGTACACCGAGCGCAAGAAGTTCTTCCCGTGGTGGGCGATCTGGCCGGTGAGCAAGGGGTGGAAGGAAGGCGACCGCACGGCGCAGTGCTTCGTCCCCTACGAGGAGTACCTCAAGACCACGCAGCCTCAGGCGTAGAGAACGCCACACGTCACCGCAACGGCGAGCGGGGCTGATCCTCCGGATACATCGATGTGTGTTCGGGTTCGGTTGCGTCGAGGCGGGCAAACTGCTCGTCACTCAACGTCAGGCTCAGCGAGCGGACAATTGACGCAATCGTCTCCGGCCGAGTTGCGCCGGGGATGGGAATCATCACCGGTGACATCCGCAATAGCCAGGCGAGCGTCACCTCTTGCGGTGTTGCTCCGAGTTCCTCGCCGACCTCGGCGAACGGGGCGAAGCGGGAGCCGACGTCCTTCGCATGCGTGGCCCCGCCGAGGGGAGACCACGGGAGGAAGGCGATGCCCTCTTTCTCGCACCGCTGCAGCACATCGAGGTCCGCCCGATAGCGGGGGGATAGTTCGTTTTGAACAGACACCACCCCGCCGTCACTCGCCGATCCCAGTTCAGTGATCGCTAGATCGAGTTCGGCAGCCGTGACGTTGGACAGCCCGATGCGCCGGATCAGACCAGCGTCCTTCAAGGCCTGCAGCGCGCGGATCTGATCGAGGTAGGTCATCTCGGGATCGTGCCGATGGTGTTGGTACAGGTCGATGACGTCCACCCCGAGTTCGGTCAGACTCGCCTCGCAAGCGCGCATCAGCGCATCCGGCGCTGAGTCACGCCCCCACACCTCCCCCTCGCTACGGGTAATGCCGCCCTTCGTGGTGATCAGAACGTCGGTGAGCGACGCAGGTCCGGAATAGGTACGAATCGCTTCGGCGACAAGCGCCTCGTTGTGTCCAACGGCATCCCACGAGGGTGCGTAGATGTTGGCGGTATCCAGCAGGGTGATGCCGGCGTCGAGTGCTGCGTGGATCGTGTCCACCGCCTGCTCGCGTTGATCGACCATTCGACCATTGCTCAGCGGCATGCAACCCAGCCCCACCGCGGACACCCGTACGTCACCAATCATTCTCTGGAAAATCACTCGAAGACCATAAGCGAAATGGTGCGGAGCCTCCCAGCAATCGCTACTGTTCCGCCATCCGGGGGTGCTGGGGGAAGAGCACGGGGGTGAGAGCGAGGCGACCCCGTGCACCGAGTCCCCAGCCTGGGCAACGGCGTTTCGGTCCCCATCACCGATGCTGACTTCCCCGCGCTCCTCGAGGCCCTTCGCTCGGACTCGCTTCCCGATCACGGATCGGAGTTCCTCGTCGACTGGATGGGTGTGAAAACCCGCATCCCGATGCTGCCCTGGGCGCCCGCCGAACTCGCCGGAACCACCAGCACCGATTTACCGATCCCCGACGACGGCTACCGATCCGAGGACTTCGAATACGCGGCTCTTGCGCGGGCCGTTCAGGGGATCACTCACCACCCGATCCGCATAGTGGAGATTGGCGCGGGCTGGGCTCCGTGGGCGGTCGCCGCGCTCGTCCACGCCCGACGGCAAGGAATCGGGGGAATCGCCATCGCCGTCGAAGCGGACCCACGACGATGCGCATGGGCCTGCATGCATGCCCAGGACAACGGCATTGCGGCAACGCTGGTTTCCGGCAAGCCTCGCCAATTGGCGGGACGGCTCAACAAAGCGATCCAGTCCAGCCAGCCGGATCGACGGCAACTCGTGATCGTCCAAGCGGCCGCCTGGCACGAGTCCGGG
>CAJXUJ010000017.1 GCA_913061025.1 uncultured Actinomycetes bacterium
CGGCGACGTCAGCGTCGGCGAAGTCGAGTTGCTCGGCGGTGGGGATGGCGGGCCCGGGGGCCAGTGAGGCGACCCACGCGGACATGGCCGCGATCTCTTCATCGGTGTAAATCACGTTCTTGGCCGGTGCCTGTGCTCCCGGTGCTGCCAGCGGCATGCGGCCGGTGGCAACCTGGAAGTGGACCGAAGCCGCGCCGACACCGATCAGTGACGGACCGTTGGCCGTTCCCTGAGCCTCGAGGCCGTGGCAGGACGAGCAACCTTCAAGGAACAGTCGCTTACCTTCTTCGACCTGGGTCTGCGACCCCATCGCCGCCTCTGCCGGGGCCGTTGAACTCACGGCTGCGTAGCCGCCGCCGACGACGAGTAGGGCCATAGCCAGTAGCGCAACGGCCACCCAGGGCCTACGCCGGCGCTGTGCCAGGAACTTCACGAGTGGTTGCCTCTCCTCCGTGCGTAACCAGTGGGGTGCTCGCTTATTGCAGGATGTAAATCATGAAGAACAGGGCGATCCACACGACGTCCACGAAGTGCCAGTAGTAGGACGTCACGATCGCGCGGGTTGCCTGGTCGTGGGTGAAGCGTTTGGTGACGTATGTGGTCGCTAGGACGAAGAGGAAGGCGATCAAGCCACCGGTGACGTGCATTCCGTGGAAGCCGGTGGTGAGGTAGAAGGCGGAGCCATAGGCGCTAGAGGACAACGTGAGTCCTTCGTGCACCAGCTCGGCGTACTCCCACACCTGGCCGCCGATGAAGACCGAACCCATCAGGAACGTGATGATGAACCAGCGGCGCAGGCCTTTGACGTCTCCACGCTCCGCGGCGAAGACGCCTAGCTGACAGGTCACGCTGGAGAGAACCAGGATCGTGGTGTTAACGCTGGCGAACGGGATGTTGAGGAGCTGGGTCTCTTCGGCCCAGACCTCGGGGTTCACTGCGCGAAGCGTGAAGTACATCGCGAACAGCGCCGCGAAGAACATCAGTTCGCTCGAGAGCCAGACGATGGTGCCTATCGAGACCATGTTCGGCCGGTTGGCCGGAGCATGGGAGTAGGCCGCGGGGACTGAGGTCTGATTCGCCACGAGCAAATACTGTCATGGCCCCCTAGAGAAGGGGAGTCGGGTAGGCAAGGTTTTTGAGCGATGTCGGCCACATTCGTCCCAGGGCTACAGTTGCCCCGTGAGTTCAGACCACATCCCGCGCATGCCCGTAGGGGAACCCACGGGTGAAAACGATCAGGCTGAAGCCGATCCCCACGCCGGCCACGAGCAGGCGGAGGAATCGACTCTGAAAGTCCTCGTCTACAGCGACGATCGAAACGTACGCCGGCAGGTGCTCTCGAGCCTCGGTCGCCGCCCCCACCCGGACCTTCCGGCGATCGAATACACCGAATGCGCCACCGAGCCCATGGTCATCGCCCAGGTCGATGCCGAACGGTTCGATCTGCTCATCTTGGACGGCGAGGCCGTCCCAGCCGGCGGTATGGGAATCGCCCGCCAGCTCAAGGACGAGGTGTTCAGCTGTCCGCCCATCCTGGTCCTTATCGGTCGGCCCCAGGATGCGTGGCTGGCCACCTGGTCCCGGGCGGACTCTGTGGTGCCGCATCCGTTGGAGCCGCTTGCAGTAGCGCGTGCAGCGTCGACGCTGCTGCAGCGCCGCGCGTCCGTCAGTCGCGCCTAGCCGATGACGTCGGCCGAACGGTCGTGGCCAACTGTCTTGGCGGCCGCGATGTCCGAGGATTCGGCAACGGCCGCCGACGTCTCGTGGGCCATGGACCAAATCCTTGAGGATCGGGCCACATCGGCGCAGATAGCCGCCTTCGTAACCGCGTTGCGGACCCGCGGTGAATCCCCGGAGCACGTCCAGGCGATCGTCGAATCGATGCTTGCGCATGCGAACAGAGTCGAACGGTCGAGTCGACCCGACGTCGTGGTGGACATCGTCGGGACAGGGGGCGACGGTTCGAATTCCGTCAACATCTCGACGATGGCTGCATTGGTCACTGCTGCTGCCGGGGCTCCGGTGATCAAGCACGGAAATCGCGCGGCTTCGAGCGCGACCGGTTCCGCCGATGCCCTTGAAGCGCTCGGGATCCGACTCGAACTCGATGGCGATCAGGTCGCGGCGTGTGTGACCGAAGCAGGCATCGGCTTTTGCTTCGCCCCGGCGTTTCACTCCGCACTCCGATTCGCTGGACCCACGCGACGCGAGCTGGGAGTTCCCACCGTCTTCAACATCGTCGGACCGCTCGCGAATCCGGCCGAGCCCGAGGCCATGCTCGTCGGCTGCGCGCGCGCCGAGTCGGCTCCGGTGATGGCCCAGGTACTGCTGGGCCGGGGAACGTCGGCGCTGGTGGTCCGGGGGGACGATGGCTTGGACGAGATCTCGACGTCCACCACAACCCGGGTCTGGGACGCCACCGGTGACGAAGTCGTCGAATCAACGGTGGATGCTCGCGACTGGGGGATCCGAGGCACCGATCCGGCTCTCCTGGTGGGCGGGTCCCCGGAGCGGAACGTGGAATTGCTCCGGATGACCCTCGATCCGCACGTCCCCAACGACGACCTAACCAAGATCGAGGCGATCCGCGACGCGGTGGTGGTCAACGCCGCTGCCGCCCTCACTGCGTATGACGCGGCGGTGGGAGTTAGCGATGGCGATGCCTCGCTCTCGGAACGGATCGCGGGGCGTATCCCGCGGGCACGCGCCGCGTTGGAATCGGGCGAGGCATGGCAACTCGTGGAGACCTGGATTCAGGTCAGTGAGCGATTCGGCTGACGGTTGTTCTGCCCGGCGCAGGTCCGATTGGGCGTCGTGAATGTGACCCCGCCTTTCGCCCGGCCTCGGAGGCGATGGGAGTGGCGTCGAATCGAATTGAGCCGGCCCGCACCGGCCAGGCAAGAGGCGCATCGATGCTCACCACACGCACATCCGGAGATTCGATCCATCGTGCGAGAAGAGTGGTCTCCTCGAACGTTGTCGATGAAGGCGCGTCCCACGGATCCTCGGCCGTTGTTCGGGCGGCGTGGGCGACCGCTCGAGCATCGTCTTTCGGACCCGCATGCGCAGCAGCGACTAAGCGGCCAGCGGAAATCACGTGAATGTCCCAACCACCGGATCTATCCGGAGCAGCGGCCACGACCGTTCCAGCGCGAGCGATTGACCGCAGTCGATGAAATCGCACGCTGACGCTTGCGAGTGCGCGCATTTCATCGCGTACCTGCGCCGCCGTTTCGAAATCCTCCACCTCGACATGGCCCGTCATCCGTTGTTGACCGGAGCGCAGCACTGCGTGGATGTCACCGTCGAAGATGGTCTGCACGGCTTTGACGCTGTGGGCGTAAGCCTCGAGGTCTGCGCTACGCGTGCACGGTGCTGGGCAACTGCCGAGATGACCGCGTAGGCACTGCGGTGAATCGTGTTTGGAGACGATCGGCAGTCGGGTCGTGCAGGTCCGTAGGCCCGTCGCTTCCGCAATGGTCTCGACGGCCGCCCGAGCATCGGCGCGCGAGCGAAACGGACCCCACGCGTTGTCAGGCATCTGTTGGTTATCGATCGACACGGTCACAAGGCGCGGAGCGTTTTCTTCGCTCATCCGTATCCACCACGAGGTAGTGGCACGTCGGGAGCGTCGGTTGTAGCGCGGCTGGTGCTGGGCGATAGCCCGCAGTTCACGAACCTGAGCCTCGAGAGGGGTAGCGCAGGGGATTGCCTCGACGCGTTCGGCGATGGAGATCATCTCGGTCATCCGCGCTCGGGTTTCGGCCGCGGTGAAGTAGCTGCGGACCCGAGTGCGGACGTTGCGGGACGTACCTATGTAGAGGGGTGCTCCCTGCCGATCCACGAACGTGTAGACGCCCGGGCCGTTGGGGAGTCCGTCCGCGAGGTGCCGTTTCGCGCGCTGTTCGTGGGACACCCGCGAGACGAAGGCGCGGAGGTCGGCCCACGTGTAGACACCGAAGGACCCGACCCGTTCGAGAAGGCGGTGCAGGACGTGCGTGGTGGCTCGGGCGTCTGCAAGTGCGCGGTGTTCCGGTGCGACAGGGGAGTGGAAGTACTGCGCGAGTGTTGCGAGTTTGCAGTTGCGAACCTCGCCGGCGTGCAATGTGACCCGCGCCAAGCGCGCTGTGTCGAGTGAGCGACCGGGGAACCACGTCAGATCGTGGCGCGCGCATGCGGCTTTGAGGAAGCCAAGATCGTAGGGAGCGTTATGCGCGACGAGGATCGCGTTGCCCGCGAACTCACCGAACGACGCCACCGCACCGGCCACCGATGGTGCATCGCGGACCATCGAGTTGGTGATTCCGGTGAGAGATTGGATGTGCGCGGGAATCGTGCCGCCCGGTTCGACCAGGGTGGCGAACTCGCCGAGCACCTCGCCACCACGGACCTTCACCGCGCCGATTTCGGTGATCCCGGCCTGCGTTGCCGGACCGCCGGTGGTCTCAAGGTCGACGATGACAAACGTGAGTTCTGAGAGCTGCTCGTCGATGTCGAGTTCGTCCCACGACAGTTGTCCGTCTGCAGGCATGCGTCTGTTGGTGGACCTGTTCGAGTTCTCCATCGATCGGCACGTTAGGCGTCCGGTGTGACACTCCCGGTAGGTTCGTGGCTATGAGCCTGCCCCTGCCTGACGAGGCCTCCCGGCTGCGCTGCAGTCACTGCGGAAACCTCACGCGCTTTGACGTGATCCGCACCATCAAGTCCAGCGAGTACTGGCACGCGAATCTGGCCGGTGACGTGGAGATTGAGGAGACGACCGTCCTGTCCGAGGACGTCTCGACGGTTCGGTGCCGGTGGTGCTCGGCTACCGACGGCATCGAGGTCGTGCCTCGTCCGGAATTCGGGGGGCCGAGCCAGGAGGCTCCTGGCGACGGGGGCGTGTAGCGGGCCTCATTTGCCCCCGCGATTGTGGTGGAGTGTCAGACCCCGTTCCTAGCCTGAGGGCATGGTTATCGATTGCGATTCCTGCGAAATGGCTGGTTTGGCCTGCCACGACTGTGTGGTGAGCGTGTTGCTGGGTACACCGGACCCCAAGGAGCACCCGCCTGCCCTAGACGAGGAGCACGCCCGGGCCATCGGGGTTCTCGCCGATTCGGGTCTCGTGCCCCCACTGCGCCTGGCGCCGTCGAGCCGCCGGGCTGGATGAGACCTCCCTGGGATACGTCTGGGACACCCGTCGTGCGCGTCGTCACCATTCTGTTACCTTGGGGAACCACTGACAGGTCAGGAGCGTCAGACCCAGGTCATCGCAGCATGGCTTCCCCGAATGACGTTCCCGAAACGCCCGCCAGAGACGAAAGCCAGGAGGCCAACGGTGCGATTGCGGCAACGGACCCGGATCACCGGAGTTCTGCTCGTGCTCACCGGACTCGTCGCCTCCGGCACCCTCATTTCTCCCGCGCAGGCGGCTCCCGATCTCGAGCAGGTGCGGATGCAGGTCATGGACCTGGAATCCAAGGCCGAATCGGCCACCGAGCGCTACAACGAGTCCCGCAATGAGCTCAAGGACGTGCGCCGGCAACTGGATGCGTTGAAGGCGAAGGTGCGCCGGGAACGCCGCGAGATGCGCGAGATCCTCGGTGCCGTTGACGATCTCGCCCGCGCGGCGTACACCTCCGGTGGACTTGATACCTCGCTGCAGGTGCTGTTAAGCGAGGACCCGAATGAGTTCCTGGCCCAGGCTGCTGCCCTCGATGCCGTTCAGCGCGGTCAGGCCGCGGCTCTGCGCAAGACCGCCACGGCCCGCTTGCGTCTCGCCCAGTCCGAGGCTGCGGTTCTCGATAAGGAAGCCCGCGCCAAGGACCTACGGGACCGGATGAAGGAATCCAAGGGGGAGGCGGACGACCGTCTCGCCGAGGCCGAGCGCTTGCTGTCCAACCTTGAGGAAAAGGAGCGCAAGCGCCTTGCTCAACTTGCTCGTGAGGAGCGCGAGGCTGCCCGTGCCGCGGCCGCTGCGGCTGCCCGACAAATCAATTCGGGATCATCCGGCGGCGGTTCATCAAGCGCGGGCGGGGGCTTCACCGGAAGCGGTCGAGCGGCCAAGGCGGTCCAGTACGCGCTCGCTCAGGTAGGTGACCGGTACGTCGCCGCAGCCAGCGGGCCCAGCGCGTTTGACTGCTCCGGACTGACCATGACGGCTTGGCGCCAGGCCGGTATTTCCCTGCCGCACTACAGCCGCTCGCAATACTCCGTCACCCGTCGGGTGCCGCTCAGCCAGGCGCAGCCTGGCGACCTTGTCTTCTACTTTGGTCAGGGCGCGCACCACGTGGGGATGTACATCGGTAACGGGAAGATGGTTCACGCTGCGAACCCGCGGACCGGCGTGGTCGTTTCCAACATCCTCGGCCCGTGGTACTCATCGCGATTCAGCGGAATCGGACGGGTACTGGGCTAGCGGGTTAATCCGCTAGCCACAGACCGCGTCTGAATTGATCGAAGCTCGGGCCTACGCGTAGATCTCCTCGATCTGCGCCTCGTACTCCTTCATCACAACGCCCCGCTTGAGCTTCATCGAAGGCGTCATCTGGCCACCTTCCTCGGTCCAGTCACCAGGAACGATGACGAACTTCTTGATGGCCTCGGCGTGTGACACGGCCTTGTTGGCCTCGTCCACGGCGCCTTGAACCTCGGCCAACACCTCGGCATCGGCGAGCAGGTCTGCGGCGGTCAACGACTCGTCCTTGCCCTGAACCTTCAGCCACATGGGAAGGGCCTCGGGGTCGAGGGTGACGAGCGCTGCCACGAAGGGCTTTTGGTCGCCCACCACCATGCACTGGCTGACCAGGGCGTTGCTGCGCAACCGGTCCTCCAGGACGGCGGGGGCCACGTTCTTACCGCCCGCGGTGACGATGAGCTCCTTCTTGCGGCCGGTGATGCGGACGAAACCGCGGTCGTCGATTTCGCCGATGTCACCGGAGTGGAACCAGCCGTCCGGCTCGAGCACCTCGGCCGTCGCGGTCGGGTTGTTCCAGTAGCCCACGAAGATCTGATCGCCGGCCAGCAGGAGTTCGCCGTCGTCGGCGATCTTCACACTCGCACCTGGGAAGGGCTGACCCACGGCGCCGATCTCGATGGCATCCGGGCGGGAGACGGTGGTGGCAGCCGAGGTCTCGGTCAAGCCGTAGCCCTCGAGAACCACGATGCCGATACCGCGGAAGAAGTGTCCGAGGCGGGCGCCGAGCGGTGCACCGCCGGAGACGGCCCACTCGACCTGGCCACCCATCGCGGCCCGGAGCTTTTTGTAAACGAGTTTGTCGAAAAGCCCATGCTTGAGCTTCAGCCCGAAACTCGCGCCGCCCTCGTCCAGGGCCTCGCTGTATTCGATAGCGGTATGGGCCGCCTTGTCGAAGATGTTGCCCTTGCCCTCGGCGGCTGCCTTTTGCTGCGCCGAGTTGTAGATCTTCTCGAATACGCGGGGGACGGCGAGAACGAACGTCGGCTGGAAGCTCTGCAACAGCGGGAGCAGTTGCTTGACGTCCGGTGCGTGACCCAGGCGAGCCTGAGCCCGAACGGCACCGAGCTGGATGAGCCGCCCGAATACGTGCGCGACCGGAAGGAACAGCAGCGTGGACGATCCGGGTGCCTGGAACACGTCCTTGAGCGCCGCGATGACGTTCTCCACCTCGAACATCAGGTTCTTGTGCGTGAGCATGCAGCCCTTGGGGCGGCCGGTGGTGCCGGAGGTGTAGATGATCGTGGCGAGGGTGTCGGGCTGCACGCTCGCGCGACGCGATTCGAGTTCCTCGTCGCTGACGTCGACCCCGGCTGCCTTCAGTGTCTCCAGATCGTCGTTGTCGAAGACCCAGACGCGCGTGACGTCGGGAACCTCGGCGGCCACCTGCTCAAAGACGGCCTTGTTCTTGGCGCTCTCGGCGAAGAGTGCGACCGAACCTGAGTCGGTGAGGTTCCAGGCGACCTGCTCGGCGGACGATGTCTCGTACACCGGCACGGAGATAGCGCCGGCGTACCAGATGGCGTAGTCGACGAGGGTCCACTCGTAGCGGGTGCGGGACATGACACCGATGCGCTGGCCACCCTCGACGCCGCTGGCGATGATGCCCTTGGCGATGGCCTTGACGTCGGCGAGGAACTGGGCGGCCGTGACCCCTACCCACGCATCACCGCGCTGGAGCGAAAACACCACCTTGTTAGGGCTGGTCTCGGCATTCTCGACGACGTGATCGGTCAGATTCCCCGTCGTGGGTGCGGACACCATGGCCGGAACGCTGAACTCCTTAAGCACGCGCCTTCTCCCTCGTTTCAGGCCGCCGCAGCGGCGCAACGTGATTTTGGACACCGTACGCGAATAGATGGATTCGGGCGAGCAGAAGACCGAACCTGATGGAGGTGGGTTTTCGTGGCACGCTTAGGGCTATGTCGCAGGCTGCTGAGACGAACCCGAGCATTGACGTCGTCGATGAGTCTTTCATCCGGGTGCGCCGTGACGTGGTCGCTGCGGTGGTGGCCGAACGCTGGACGCGATGGTGGCCCGGACTGCGTCTGCAGGTGTACATGGATCGTGGCGTCGAAGGCATGCGCTGGACGGTTTCCGGGGACCTCGTTGGCTCGTCGGAAATCTGGCTCGAGGAACACGAGCCGGGCGTGATCGTCCACTACTACCTCCGGGCCGACCCCACGGTCCCCGGCAGTACCACCACCCCTCGAGTGGTGGCCAACACTCGCCGGGCTCAGGCCCAGGTCGCCTCGCTAAGGCAGCGACACGTGTTGGCATGGAAGCAGGTCGTGTGGTCGCTGAAGGACGAACTCGAGACCGATGCGCGTTCATATCGTCAGTGACGTTCACGGCGCCGGCACGGCGCTCGCTTCGGCGGCCGAGGGGAGCGATGTTTTCGTCTGTCTCGGCGATCTCATCTTGTTCTTGGACTACGACGACCCCGAGCACGGGATCTACGCCGATTTGTTTGGTGTCGAGCACGCGCGTGCGTACATCGAGGCTCGCACCGCTAACCGGTTCGACGACGCACGCGCGTTGAGCGACGCTGCGTGGGCGGGTATCGGAGTTACCGATCGCGCTCAGCGATGGACGATCCTCGAATCGATGGTGCGTCTGCAGTACGAGAACCTATTCGCGGCCATGCCAACCCCTGCGTTGATGACCTTCGGCAATGTCGACGTTCCCGCGCTCTGGCCTGAGTACATCCGTGAGGGTCACCGGGTCGTGGATGCCGAAGTAGTAGAGGTCGAAGGTCAGCGCTGGGGGTTCGTCGGCGGGGGCCTGACCAGCCCGATGCGCACCCCCTATGAGATCGACCCCGCCGACTACGCCGCAAAACTCGATGCCCTCGGTCCGGTGGATGTCCTCTTCACGCACATTCCCGCGAAGAACCCGCTGCTCAACTACGACGTCATCGCTCGCCGTTTCGAGGTCGGAGCCCAGTCGATCACCGACTATCTGGAGAAGTACCAGCCTCGATTCCATTTCTACGGCCATGTGCATCAGCCGTTGAGTGCGCGCACCCGAATCGGTCGGACCGAGTGTGTGAACGTCGGTCATTTCCACGGGCGGGAACGCCCATTCGTTATTGATCTGTGAGGTCCAACAGGTAGCCTCCGCCTATGGCCGACCAAACCGAATCCAGCATCGAGATCAATGCCTCTCCCGCACAGATCATGGCTGTCATCGCCGACCTCGCCGCCTACCCCGAGTGGAGTGACGGCATCACTTCGGTTGAGGTACTAAGCGTCTACGAGGACGACGGCCGTCCGGCGGATGCTCGATTCCACCTTGATTCCGGCCCAATCCGCGACGACTACGAACTCGAATACGACTGGGACGGCGACACCGAGGTCACTTGGAAATTGACCAAGGGCGACATGGTCACGGCCATGGACGGCATGTATCGCCTCACGCCTTCGGGGGATTCGACCACTGTGCTGTATCGCCTCGCCGTGGACGTCAAGATTCCGATGCTGGGCATGATCAAGCGCAAGGCCGAGAAAGTTATCGTGGATACCGCCCTCAAGGGATTGAAGGAGCGGGTGGAATCTGGTGCTGCTGGCTAGTGCGATAACTCCGAGCGGGTTGACCTGGGTAACCGAGGCGGCTCTCGCTTCGCTTCCGGGCGCTCGAGTGTTCGAACTCGACGAGTTCGATGACCGTGACACGGTTCGCGCGTTGGCGTCGATGCTCGGTGTCGCCGGTGCAGCCGTGACCGCAGTCGACGGGCACGGCGCGTTGACGTCAGTCCAGCGGACGGCAGCGCTCGTTGCGGCCTTCGAACATTCGGCGGTAGCGAGTGAACCCGCGGTGATTCTCGTTCGTGGATCGGTGCCGGAAATGGTCGCCGATCTTTGTTCGCTAGCAATTGTGCTGCAGGTTGGTTCCCCCGGGCATGAGTTGACCGATCGCCTGACGTCGATGGCCGGCGTAGCGTCCGAAGGGGGCATCGAGTGGCTTCTGGCAACACCGCCGGAAAGTGCAGCGATAACCACCGCTACCGCTCAGGTGGCCCAAGGCAGCGCACTCGGGTTGTCGATCCGCGGAGTCCTTGTCGCACCCATGCCAAGGAAGACCGACGGGTGGCCCAAGCACGTGCGGGATGCCGCTCGAGAGCAGGTGACTGAACTTGCCGATCGGCTCTTCGGCGTCCCGGTGTCACGCTCGCGGGCGGGAGCCGCGCCGGCGTTCTCAGCGCCCGCTCGCCATGGAATCGAAACGTCCGTCACGAGGAACTCCGGTGGTGAGTACCTGCTGTCTTTGACGATCCCGGGGCTGCAGTTCTGCGATCTTGAGGTGGGTGTCTGGACCATGGACCCGTCCTACGCGTCCACCCACCTCGTGCTTCGGCTCGATGGAGTAACCGCGTGGCGGAGTCTGGACCCCACGCTCCGCCGATGCGTGGGGGTTGAAGCCGTGGTGGCGGGGGACACCGTCACCGTTCCCTTCGTACCCGATGCAGGGCAGTGGCCCGGTGTGGAAAACGACGACGAAGGAGATGCGCAATGAGCGACGACATCGAGCGTCCTCCGTGGTGGCTCTCCGGTGACGGAGACCCCAGTAACGAAGACTCCTCATCCGACGACTCCGGTGCTTCCTGGGACATGGCATCGATGCTCGGCATGGTCACCTCGATGGCCGGTCAGTGGTGGGCCTCGTCGGGAGCCAGCCAACACGCATCTCACGATGATCCCGCAGACAATCCCGACTGCGTGATCTGCAAGGGACTCCTGGTTCTTGGTTCAGCGACCGCTGCTCCAGCTGCGACTGAACTACAGGACGTCCAGTGGCTGCCCATTCGCCGGGCCTAATCTGATGCCATGAGTTCCACTCCGTCGGGCGTCACCATCGGTGTTGACATTGGTGGAACCAAGATCGCCGCGGGGGTCGTGGATGGTGGCGGAAACATCCTTGCCACCGCTCGCCGCCCCACACCTCGTCACGATTCCGGTGCGGTCTTGAACGACGTCGCCGATGTCGTCAACGAACTTCAGGCAGGAGTCGACGGCTCGATCGTCGGCGTGGGTGTTGGAGTTGCCGGGGGAGTCGATCAATCGCGGTCGATGGTCTACTTCGCGCCGAATCTCGCGTGGTCCCAGGTTCCCGTGCGAGCGGTTCTCGAGGCCGCTACCCAATTGCCCGTGGTCGTGGAGAACGACGGTGCAGCGGCTGCGTGGGCGGAGACTCGTTTTGGGGCCGGTGTTGGACTCGAACACGTGGTGATGGTCACCGTCGGAACCGGCATCGGCGGGGGCATCGTCGTCGATGGTCACGTGATGCGGGGCGCACACGGAGTCGCGGCAGAGATTGGGCATCTGAACGCGGTACCGGACGGCCGCTTGTGTGGGTGCGGGCGCCACGGTTGCTGGGAGCAGTACGCCAGCGGAAACGCCCTCGTCCGGGAAGCACGAGAGCTTGCGTCGGAGAGGCGACACGAAGCCGGAGCGCTCTTAGCACTTGGTGACGGAACACCGGAGGGTGTCCAGGGATCGCACATCACCCAAGCTGCCCAGATGGGCGATCCGGTCGCCGTCGAGGCTTTCGCCAATGTCGGTACCTGGCTTGGACGAGGCCTGGCTGATCTCACGGCGATCGTCGATCCCGACGCCTTCGTGATCGGTGGCGGCGTCTCGGAAGCTGGCGATCTTCTGCTCGCGAGCGCGCGACGAACCCTGACCGAGAAGGTCTTCGGCGGCAGCTACCGGCCGCTTCCGCAACTACTCGTCGCCCAACTCGGCAACGACGCCGGCATCGTGGGTGCGGCCGACCTCGCACGTCACACCACCTAGACGACTGCGCCGTCACGCACCCACTAGACGACTGCGCCGTCCCGCACCCACTAGACGACTGCGCCGTCCCCGTGATCCTCTCCCGGAGGAATGTGCCGCTCCCGGCGCGCGACTAGAACGACGAAGCCGACGATGGTCAGCGTGATTCCGATCCCGCCGATGAAGGTGCTGAAGCCGAAGATATAGCCGATCACCGCCATCAGCGGACCAACGATCACTGCCAACCACGCGGCTCTGGCGATCGCGTCCGGGGGAGCGGTGAGAGGCGGGGGCTCCGGTGGAATGAAGACGTCATCAAGGTCCTGCGGAGGAGGTGGGCTCTGCGGGGCATTCGGATCCTTGCCCTGTGCACGATTGAGCGAGTCTTCGAAGCGACGCCAGAACTCGTCGTCGTCCTCGTACGGCGGCTGCCAGTTGCGTGGGTTGTCCGTCATCGCTGAAAAGTGATCACGCGGAGAGTCGATCGATGAACGCTGCACTGGCCTCTTCGATCAATGGAGCGTCGTGATCGAGGGTCGCAACGTGATACGAGTTACTGAGGACTACTTCCTCGGTGTCCAGGGAACCGACGTGGGTCAGAATCCACTCGGCGTTGGAAGCCTCGACCACGTTGTCCTGCTCGCTGCGGAACAGCAGGAGTGGTTGGCGAACGAGAGCGATGTCCTTCTTGACGATCGACCACATCTCCATCATCGAGTGCGCTGCCTTCAGCGGTGTGCGGTCGTAGGCGACCTCGTCGGCTCCCGGCTTGGCGATGTCGTTGCTGATACCGGGGAACGAACCAACGAGATGCTTGATGACCGGCAGCAGGTGCCGGTCCTTGCGCTCGGTGTGGACCGCGGCGTTCACGAGAACGATTCCGGAGATGTCCTCGCCGTGTTCCTCGGCCAGCCGCAGGGTCAGTGCGCCGCCCATGGACAGGCCACACACGAAGACCCGCTCGCAGCGGTTGCTCAGTTCGCGCAGATTTCGGTCCGCCTCGGAGTACCAGTCCTGCCACTGGGTGATGTTCATGTCCTGCCAACGGGTTCCGTGGCCCGGCAGACGAGGCACCCGAACGGTCCAGCCACGCTCGGCGAACTTCTCACCCCAGGGTCGCATCGAGGCGGGGGAGCCGGTGAATCCGTGAAGGAGTAGGACACCGATGCGGTCATCCCCATCGAATGACCAGGCTTCGGCTCCGGGGCGAATGGGCATTTGGACTCCTTCGAGGACAGGTGACTACTAGTCTGCCACCCATCATGGCCACCACCTCCGATGCGCGAACCGCGAAGACGGGTTCGTCGGCGCAAGCGCAGGGATCCCAGGACGGCCCGGGTGCGCTCTACTGGTTCCTCAAGCATTTTGTGATCGGCCCGTGGCTGAAGGTGCTGTTCCGGCCATGGGTTGAAGGCGCGGAGCACCTGCCGGTTAAGGGGCCGGCGATTTTGGCGAGCAATCACCTGTCTTTCTCCGATTCGTTCTTCCTACCCCTGGTTGCGCCCAGGCCCATCACCTTCCTGGCCAAGAGCGACTACTTCACCGGCAAGGGCCTTAAGGGATGGTTCTCGCGGGTGTTCTTCACCGGCGTCGGTCAGGTGCCGGTCGATCGATCCGGTGGTCGCGCCTCGGAGGCGGCGATCCTGACCGGTGAGCGTGTGTTGCGCGGCGGTCGGTTGCTGGGTATCTACCCCGAGGGCACGCGGTCTCCCAACGGAACGATGTACCGGGGCAAGACGGGTCTGGCCCGGATGGCCCTCGAAGCACAGGTTCCGATCATTCCCGTCGCGATGATCAACACTTTCGAAATCCAACCGCCGGGCACCGTGCGCCCGCGGCTGCGCCGCGTTGGCGTGCGATTCGGGGAGCCACTTGATTTCTCACGCTATGAGGGTCTCGAGGACGACCGTTTCATTCTGCGGTCGGTAACCGATGAGGTCATGTACGCGTTGATGTCCCTCTCGGGTCAGGAGTACGTCGATATGTACGCCTCCCGCGCCAAGGAATTGATCGCTGAAGGTGTCGCGGCTGACGCCACCGCCACGACGTCGCGTTAGCCGATCTCGACCGCCCATTCCCTACTGCGTTCCACCGCCCGGCGCCAGCGTGCGTAGTCGTCGCTGTCGGTTTCCGACGGGTGCGGTTCGAATATCCCCGAGGACTGTCGGGTGTCACGCAGTTGGTCGATCCCTGCCCAGACTCCAACTCCCAGTCCGGCGAGGAACGCCGCGCCAACGCCTGTGGTCTGCAACTGCGCGGAACGATCGACCGGAATCCCCAGTTGGTCTGCCTGAATCTGGCACAACAAATCATTCGCGGCGGCACCACCATCGATTGCAAGTGACGCAAGGTGCACACCGCCCTCGTCTGCCATGAGGGTCACGACGTCGCGAACCTCGAAGGCAATGGCGTCCAAGGTTGCCCGAGCGATGTGTGCATCGGTAGTGCCGCGAGTAATGCCGATGATCAGACCGCGCGCGTGCGGATCCCAGTCCGGTGCGCCGAGTCCGGTGAGCGCGGGAACAAACACAACGCCGCCGGAGTCGGGAACGCTGCGTGCTAGTTCCTCGACGGCGGGAGCTGAATCGATGATCCGCAGTCCGTCACGCAGCCATTGGACCGCGGAGCCGGTAACGAAGATCGCCCCTTCGAGCGCGTAGTCGAGTCGACCGTTTGGGTGCTGCAGAGCGACGGTGGTCAAGAGCCCGTTGGAACTCAGGGTTGGTGCGTCCCCGGTATGCACGAGCAGGAAAGAGCCGGTCCCGTAGGTGCACTTGGCGGCTCCCGCGCTGAACCCGGCTTGACCGGCGAGTGCCGCCTGCTGGTCACCGGCGATTCCTGCGATCGGGACCTCCAGGCCGCAGAACACGGCCGGATCGGTCGTGGCAACCGGACCGTAAGACGGAACCACAGTGGGAAGCGATTCGATGGGGACACCGAAGATCTCGCACAGTTGCGGGCTCCAGGCACCCTCGTGGATGTCGTAGAGCAA
>CAJXUJ010000018.1 GCA_913061025.1 uncultured Actinomycetes bacterium
CAGGACAGCGGACTTTGAATCCGTCAACGGAGGTTCGAATCCTCCCCGGGGAGCCAGATCATGGGGCTCACGAGAATCAGGCTGCGACGGCCTAGCCCCATGCGCAAAGATGGCGCCGTGACGAAGCGCCCTTCCGCTGTGATCATCCTGGCCGCGGGGGAAGGCAAGCGGATGAAGTCCGCACTCCCCAAAGTCCTGCACCCGATCGCGGGACGTTCGCTCGTCGGCCACGTGATCGAAGCCGCCGCCCACCTTGAGCCCGAACACGTCATGGTGGTGGTTGGGCACGGTCGTGACCTCGTGGTCGAGCATCTCGCCGAAGTGGCGCCCTGGGTTCTGACGGTGGTGCAAGAAGAGCAACTCGGTACCGGTCACGCGGTGCGCATTGCGTTGGAGGATCTGCTTGGCCGGGGTGCCACCATCGATGGGCCCGTCGTCGTTCTTACCGGAGATACGCCACTGCTGACGGGCGAGACGCTCTCGGGAATGGTGGCCGAGCATGACTCTGCGTGCACAGTTCTCACAGCACGGGTCCCTGACCCCACCGGCTATGGCCGGATTATTCGCGTCGATGATGCGGTTTCGGCGATCATCGAAGAACGAGACGCCACCGATGCTCAGCGCAGCATCGATGAAATCAACTCGGGGATGTATGCATTCGACGCAGCCTTGCTGGGAGCGAGTCTGGGCAAGCTCGGCTCAGATAACTCCCAGGGTGAGGAGTACCTGACGGATGTGATCGGGCTGCTCACGGCCGATGGTCATCGCGTGCAGGCGCACATCGCTCCCGACGCCGATGACATTCGTGGAGTCAACGATCGTGCCCAACTTGCCGACGCCGCGGCGATCATGCGCGATCGCATCAACCTCCGCTGGATGCGTGACGGCGTCACGATGGCCGATCCGGCGAGCGTCTGGATCGATGTGGACGTCGAACTCGAGCCGGACGTCACCCTGTTGCCGCAAACAATCCTTCGTGGACCAACCGCCATTGCCTCTGGAGCCCGTGTGGGTCCGGGAACCACGTTGGTCTCGTGCGAGGTCGGTGCCGATTCCGAAGTGATCCACACCTGGGCAGAACTCGCGGTGATCGGGGATAACGCCCAGGTGGGTCCGTTCACCTACCTGCGACCGGGTGCCCAGTTGGGTGATGGCGCGAAGGCGGGTGCGTACGTCGAGATCAAGAACTCCACGGTGGGTGACCGCGCGAAGGTGCCGCACCTGTCCTACGTGGGCGACGCCGAGATCGGCGAGGGGACCAACATCGGGGCGGCGACGGTTTTTGTGAATTACGACGGCCGGGACAAGCACCGAACCGTCGTGGGACGCGACGTTCGGGTGGGAAGCGATTCGATGCTCGTCGCTCCGGTGGAGATCGGTGACGGTGCCTACACCGCGGCGGGTTCGGTGATCACCGACAACGTCCCGCCGGGAGCGATGGCCGTCGGCCGCGCTCGCCAGCGGAACATCGAAGGATGGGTTGAGCGGCGCAGGCCGGACTCCTCATCGGCGGCCGCGGCGAGGGCGGCGGCTCCATCGAATGAAGCATCTGACAGGGTTACCAATGTCGATTCGACGGATTCCTTCCGGGAGGAATGAGTGGCCGAGAAGTCCGTACCCACGCAAAAGCGACTGGTTCTGCTGAGCGGACGCTCGCATCCCGAACTCGCCGAATCGGTGGCCGATGAGCTCGGTATCGCGCTGTCACCCACATTGGCGTACGACTTCGCCAACGGCGAGATATTCATTCGCTTCCGTGAGTCGGTGCGTGGCACCGATGCATTCGTCCTGCAAAGCCACACCACACCGATCAACAAGTGGATCATGGAACAACTCATCATGATCGACGCATTGAAGCGGGCATCCGCCAAGCGGATCACGGTGATCGTTCCGTTCTACGGCTACGCACGTCAGGACAAGAAGCACCGTGGTCGCGAGCCGATCTCGGCACGTTTGATGGCCGATCTGTTCAAGTCGGCTGGCGCCGACCGACTCATGACGGTCGATCTGCACACCTCGCAGATCCAGGGCTTCTTCGACGGACCGGTCGATCACCTCTTCGCGCTGCCTCTGCTCGCGGAGCACGTGTCCTCGCGGGTCTCCACCGATGAGATCACTGTCGTCTCGCCGGATGCCGGTCGCGTGCGCGTGGCTGAGCGGTGGACCGATGTCCTCGGTGCGCCACTGGCGATCATTCACAAGCGACGCGATCCGGATGTGCCGAACCAGGTACGTGTCTTCGAAGTGGTCGGTGACGTCAAGGATCGCGTTTGCGTAGTGGTCGACGACATGATCGACACCGGCGGAACCATCGTGAAGGCGGCCGAGACGCTTTTCGAAAACGGTGCGAAGGATGTCATCGTCGCCGCCACGCACGGAATCCTGAGCGATCCGGCCAAGGAACGACTCCAGCAGTCGCGGATCTCCGAGGTTGTCGTCACCGACACCCTGCCGATTCCCGAGGAGCGTCAGTTCGAGAAGTTAACCGTGCTGTCGATCGCTCCGATCCTGGCCACGGCCATCAACGAGGTCTTCACCGATGGTTCCGTTACCTCGATGTTCGAGCCGGCCACAGCGGACGAAGCTTCCTCGCACTAGCACGGTTCACCGGGGTGGTGAAGGAAGCTCCATCGCCTCCCCCTACACTTTCGAAGTCCTCGGCGAGGGAGACCGGTCCTACAGGGCAGGTCGCCGTGATCGACGCGGGTGGTGCCACCTGACGTCTGTCCGCACCCCCGCGAGGCATCCGCAAACAGCGTGCGACCGCACGCGCATGGACCGAGGAGAGACCCGTGACGAACGTCGAGATCACCGCTGAGCCCCGTACCGACTTTGGCAAGGGTGCAGCCCGCCGGCTTCGTCGCTCGGGCAACATCCCCGCCGTGATCTACGGCTCCGGCATGGAGTTGACCCATGTCGCCCTCGACGAGCACTCCATCGACCTCGCACTCCGTAAGCCCCGCGTTGTTCTCAATGTCACTTACGGCGGCACCGTCTACCTGACCAAGCCGCGCGACGTTCAGCGTGATCCGGTGAAGCGCAACCTCGAGCACGTGGACCTCGTCATCATCACCAAGCAGGAAGCGGCGATCCGTACCTCCTACGCGGATGCCGTCGCCAAGGCCGAGATTGCTGCCGCCGAAGCCGGCTACGACGCGGCCTCGGTCATCATGGCGCTCGAGGAAGCCGTCGCCCGCGGTGAGGATCCGCTCGAGGCGGTCGATCATGCGGTCGAGGATGTCAAGAACAAGGCCCAGGAGATGGCAGCCGCCGCTGCTGCTCGCGAAGCTGCTCGTGCGGAATCTGATGCCGAGGCCGCAGCCGAGGCCGCTGAGACCGCTGGAGAAGCCGCCTCCGAGTAATACGCCCTCGCGCGAGTTTCGACCGTGTCCGATCCCTGGCTGATCGTCGGTCTGGGCAACCCCGGACCCGAGTACGCGGCTACCCGGCACAACATCGGAGCGATGGCCGTGGAGGCTATGGCCTCTGGATGCTCGTCGAAACTGTCTCGTCACAAGAAGGTTCTCGGACTCGTTGCCGAGACGCATCTCGGTTTTCCCGGTGATCGCGTTTCGGTCGTGTTGTGCGCGCCGCTTTCCTATATGAACGAAAGCGGCGGACCGGTGAAGGCCGCAATGTCCTTCTATCGAATTCCACCGGAGCGACTCGTGGTCTTGCACGATGAACTCGACATCGATTTCACCGCCCTTCGGTTGAAGAAGGGCGGCGGCGACGGTGGACACAACGGGCTGAAGAGCATCCGTCGGTCGATCGGGACCGGTGATTACTACCGGGTTCGGCTCGGAATCGGACGTCCACCGGGCAGGCAAGCGCCGGCGGACTTCGTCCTGCAGGCATTCTCCGGTTCGCAACGAACCGAACTTCCGGGCTTCCTGGACCGTGCTGGGGAAGCCGTGGAGACCCTCGTTCGTCGTGGACTCGAAGTGGCGCAGAATGAGTTCAACGCGAATCCGTCCGGCGGCGGAGAAGGTAGTGGAGGAAACCCATGAGCGACCCTCGCTCCGATGCTGAGATCTCTCGGGATATCGCGCACCAGGCCGGACAGCTACTCCTGCAGATCCGGCGAGACTTTTTTGCCGAACACGGTGAGGTGCAAGACAAGGAAACGGCCAACAAGCTTCGCGACGCAGCCGATGCTGCATCGAACGATCTGATCCTGGACTTCCTTGCTGCCGCTCGGCCTAGCGATGCCGTCCTCAGCGAAGAAGCCAAAGACGATGAAGCCCGCCTCGACTCCGATCGGGTGTGGATCGTCGATCCGCTGGATGGGACCTGGGAGTACGGCCAAAACCGGCGTGACTTTGCCGTCCACGTTGCCCTCTGGGCGGGTGGCGAGTTGCACGCGTGCTCGGTGGATCTACCGGCCCAGGAATTGGCGCGCACGGTCCTCGACTCGACTAGCGAACTTACGTTGGATTCGTCGCGACCGGTACGCATCGTGGCGTCGCGGAGTCGTCCTCCGGCGACATTGGATGCGACCTGTGCGGCCTTGGCGCGGATCCTGCGCGAAACGGGAATCAACGAGCACGGTGTCGAGATCGTTGACGTTGGCTCGGTTGGTGCCAAGGTGAACGAGATCCTCAGCGGCCGTGCCGATGCCTACGTTCACGACACTGGCTTCTACGAGTGGGACGTGGCCGCGCCGTACGGAGTCGCACGGCACTACGGACTCGAGTGCTCCAACATCGTCGGTGAGCCCATCACCTTCAATCACATGCCGCCGTACGTCAACAACCTCGTTGTGGCCCATCCGATGCTCTACCCGCACCTGATGAACGCGTTGTCGGAGGCGTCTGCAACGTGAGCCTTCAAGGGCTGAATCAACTGCTCGATCGGTATCCACCGATCATTCGCATCGGTGAACTCGCCGCCGATTCCTCGGCCGAACTGATCGACGTCCATTCGCTCGCCGCCGCGCATCCACTTGTTGTGGCGACGATCCGTCGCTCGTCGGATGCACCGGTGCTCGTGCTCACCGCAACGGGATCGGGAGCAGACTCGCTGGCGGCCTCGCTCTCGGATTTCCTCCCGGATAGTCGAATCGCCACCTTCCCTTCGTGGGAGACGTTGCCCCACGAACGGTTATCGCCGTCACTCGACACGGTCGGTCGACGCACCCGGGTGCTGCGCCGCTTGGCGCATCCGAACGAGGACGACGAACTTCTGCAACCCATCGACATCGTCGTCGCATCCGTCCGGGCCGCACTTCAACCGGTGATGCGTGCCATCGCCGAGGCCGAGCCCGTACGGCTGCGGGAAGGTGACTCCGCGGTTCTCACCGAGGTGGTCGACAGGTTGGTCGAGTTGGGTTACGAACGCGTCGACCTCGTCGAGCGTCGTGGGCAGGTGGCCGTCCGCGGTGGCATCGTCGACGTTTTTCCCTCGACGGAGGAACACGCTGTCCGGGTGGAGTTTTGGGGGGATGAGGTCGATGGAATCCGCTATTTCGCGGTAGCCGATCAACGATCACTCGAGCCGGTGTCCCACGGATTGCTCGCAACCCCCGTTCGCGAATTGCTCCTCACCGACGAGGTCCGGGCTCGAGCTAGGGAATTGGCCACCCACGTTCCGGGGATTGCGGATATGTGTGGGCAGATCGCGGAAGGAGTCGCGGTCGAGGGCATGGAGTCACTCAGTGCGCTGTTCGACTCGGAGATGAGCACCCTCGTGGAGTACCTCCCGCGCGGATCGCAGGTGGCGGTCAGCGAACCCGAACGTGTTTCCACGAGGGCTGCTGACGTTCTCCGAACGGCCGAGGAGTTCCTGGAAGCCGGATGGCACAGCGCCGCAGTTGGCGCCGATGTTCCAATCGATATCGAACCGGCGGCGTACCGAACGCTCCCGGAACTGCAGGCGATCGCCGTTGCTCGGGGGTGTGGTTGGTGGGAGCTAAACCCGTTGCGCAGCCCCGACCCGGACGTTGACCTTGGCGCTTCGGTGCCAGAGGACTACCGCGGGGAAGCCGAAGTTGCCTTCTCCGACTTTCGAGGGTGGTTGGCAGAAGGCCGGACCGTTGTCGTCACCGCCAACGGCAAAGGACCGCTGGAGCGATTGGCCGAGGAAATGGCCGGGGTGGATCTCTCAGCGCGAGTCGAGGCCGACCCCGACCTCGATTCCCCAGGTGTCGTGCATCTGGTGCGCAGTCACCTGTCGCGGGGCTTCGTACTGCCCGAACTTGCGGTTGTCACCGAGACCGATCTGCTGGGCCAGCGATCCACCGGCAAGGACACGTCCAAGCTGCCGAGCAGGCGCCGCAAGACGATCGATCCCCTAACGCTCAAGGCTGGGGATTTCGTGGTGCACGAGCAACACGGAGTGGGCAAGTACATCGAGATGATCCGTCGCACCGTCCAGGGAGCCGAGCGCGAATACCTGATCATCGAATACGCACCGAGCAAACGGGGGCAGCCGGCGGATCGACTCTTCCTGCCGATGGATCAACTCGATCTCATCACCCGCTACGTGGGCGGCGAATCACCCAGCCTGCACCGCCTCGGTGGAAGTGACTGGGCGAAGACCAAAGGACGCGCGCGCAAGGCGGTGCGCCAGATTGCTGGCGAATTGGTGCGGCTGTATGCCGCTCGCCAAGCGAGCACAGGTCACGCGTTCGCCCCGGACACTCCCTGGCAGGGAGAGCTCGAGGATGCGTTCGAGTACGTCGAGACACCCGATCAGCTCGCCTGCATCGATGAAGTGAAGCGGGACATGGAGCGCGTGACGCCGATGGATCGGTTGATCTGTGGTGACGTTGGCTACGGCAAGACGGAGATTGCGGTGCGCGCCGCATTCAAGGCGGTCCAGGACGGAAAGCAGGTTGCCGTTCTCGTTCCCACGACGTTGCTGGTTCAGCAGCACCTATCGACGTTGTCCGAGCGATATGCGGCATTTCCTATTCGGGTGGCCGCCCTTTCTCGATTCACCTCGGATAAGGAGCGCAAGGAGACCCTCCAAGGGATCACCGATGGCTCGGTCGACATCGTCATCGGTACTCATCGACTCCTCACCCCCGAAGTCAGATTCAAAGACCTCGGCCTGGTGATCATCGATGAGGAACAGCGATTCGGTGTGGAACACAAGGAGCACCTGAAAGCTCTACGTGCCAACGTGGATGTCCTAGCGATGAGCGCGACCCCCATCCCTCGAACATTGGAGATGGCGGTGACCGGGATCCGTGAGATGTCGGTGATCCAGACGCCACCGGAGGAACGGCATCCGGTGCTCACCTACGTCGGGCCCTACGACGATAAGCAAATCACCGCCGCCATTCGCCGTGAGTTGCTCCGTGACGGTCAAGTCTTCTTCGTCCATAACAGGGTCGAGTCGATCGATCGCGCGGCCAAGCGTGTGCAGGACCTGGTACCCGAAGCGCGCATCGCGGTTGCCCATGGACAGATGCCCGAGTCACGACTCGAGCAGGTGATCGTCGACTTCTGGAATAAGGACATCGACGTCCTCGTCTGCACCACGATCGTGGAATCGGGAATCGACATTGCGAACGCCAATACGTTGATCGTCGATCGCGCGGACACCTTTGGCCTGTCCCAGCTCCACCAATTACGTGGCCGAGTCGGACGCAGTCGCGAGCGCGCCTACGCCTACCTGCTCTACGACCCGAACAAGCCGCTCACCGAAACCGCCCACGAAAGACTCGCCACGATCGCTCAGCGGACGGACCTTGGCTCGGGCATGCAGATCGCGATGAAGGACCTCGAGATCCGCGGGGCGGGCAACCTGCTCGGCGGTGAGCAAAGCGGACACATCGCCGATGTCGGCTTCGACCTCTACGTCCGCCTGGTCGGCGAAGCTCTCGCGGAACACAAGGCAGGCTCGGGGGACGGCGAGACCGAGACGGCCGAGGTGAAGGTGGAGCTTCCTATCACCGCCCACATTCCCGAGGCTTATGTCCCCGCGGAGCGTCTGCGGCTGGAGGCCTACAAGCGCCTGGCCGATGCTCACACCGAGGAGCAAGTGGACGAGGTGGCAGCCGAGTTGGTCGATCGCTACGGGCCTCTACCGGTGGAGACCCAGACGCTCGTCGCGGTGGCCCGCTTCCGGGTGCATTGCCGAGAAGCTGGAATCGAGGAGGTCATCGCGCAGGGGAACGGGATCCGACTCCACCCCGTGGAACTTCCCGAATCCGCGCAGATGCGGATAACCCGCCTGTACCCGCGCACCACGCTCAAGCCCGCCGTCCGTACGATCATCGTGCCGCGACCGACAGCGGGCTCCGCGATCGGTGCAGCACCCCTGAAAGACCACGAATTGCTGACGTGGGCGGATGAACTGGTGAAGGCCATTCGTGGTGTTCCGGTTCAGACCTCTGGTCAGTAGCAAGTCGAACACGCGAGTGAGGATGGATCGACCGATGGTGAGCAGTCGTAAGTTGGGTCTGGCGGGTGCCGTCCTGGCAACCGCGCTGGTGGCAAGTGGGTGCGCATCGGCCACACCGGGGGCTGCTGCCATCGTGGGAGACACCCGGATCACCGAGCGCGAACTCACCCAGCAGGTGGAAGAGGTTCTCAAGGCTCAGGGGCGTCCCGTTGATTCGGCATCCGAGGCCCTCGTGGTCACCACGTTGGATCGAATGATCACCTCGCAGTTGGTCGAGCAAATTGCGAAAGAACAAGGCATCACGATCACCCAGGGTGAGTTGGACGCGACCATCGCCAATTACGCGGAGGCATCGGGTGGGCGGCAAGCCTTCGAGGATGCGTTGCTCGCCCAGGATCTGGCTCCGGACGATATTGAAGAACTGTTCCGCGTGAACATCCTTGCCCAGAAGATGGGCATGATCTTGGACCCGGGTGGTACCCCCGAAACACAGTCGGCGTCGATCTTCGCCGCGGTCGCTGCCTACAGCGAAGAGGTCGGAACCGAAGTGAGTCCGCGTTATGGATCGTGGGATCCGGCCGGCCTGGTTGTTGGACCGGCTCCGAACGATCTGTCGGCTCCGATCCAGTTCTCCTAGCCGGCGCATGACCAAGCGTGGAGAGCGCGTCCTCGACCTTGTCGAGGTAATGGATCGTCTGCGTTCACCCGGTGGCTGTCCGTGGGATGCGCGTCAAACCCACGCCAGTCTGGTCGAGTACTTAGTCGAAGAGGCCTACGAAACCGTCGAGGCGATCGAGGACGGCGACGATGCCGGCCTTCGTGAGGAGCTCGGAGACCTACTCCTGCAGGTGGTCTTTCATGCCCGTATCGCGCAGGACGATGAAGGGTGGGACATTGACGATGTTGCTCAAGGCATTGTCGACAAGTTGATCCGACGCCATCCGCACGTCTTCGCCGATGCGGACGCCGACACGGCGGAGAAGGTCGAGGCGAACTGGCACGCCCTCAAGGCTCAGGAGAAGGGCCGTGAATCGGTGACGGACGGCATTCCCGAACATCTCCCGGCGCTCCTGCGTGCATCGAAGGTTCATTCACGCAGTGCGTCGTTGGGCGAAAACCTGCCCGAGGTCGCGCGGATGGAGCAGGCCGAGGAGATCCTCGACGCGGTGGAGACCGAAGAAGAACTTGGGGATGTGCTACTCGCGGTCGCATCCCTGGCCCGTTCGCGAGACTGGGACGCCGAGGGTGCATTGAGACAGGCTGTCCGACGTCGCATCCAGGCAATCGTTGAGGTTGAACGCTCGTGAATGACGCAACGGCTGAGTTCCGGGCGTTGGCCGAATCCTGCATCGACTCCGCGCTCGAGGCCGATCCGGTTGCTGCCACCTGGTTGGGTGACCACCGCTTCGACGACCGTTTACTGGACCAGACGGCTTCAGCTCACGACGACCGGGCTCGGGCGATCGATGATCAGTTGACCGCTATCGATGCCATTGATGACGTCGAATTGGATGTCACGGATCTGGTGGATTTGGAGATCCTGCGCTCGAGATTGCAGCGGGAAGCGTTCGAGATCGCTGAATTGCGATCGGCCCAGTGGAATCCGATGGAGTGGAATCCCGGAACCTCCCTGCACCTGCTGATGTCGCGAGATTTCGCCCCCTGGCCCGAGCGACTCCTGTCACTCGAGGGTCGCCTCCACGCCGTTCCTGAATTCTTGGAACAGGCACGAGCGACGCTCGGTGATATGCCGCAGATCCACGTCGAGACCGCTATCGGCCAGTTGCAGGGAACCCGGGCGCTCATCGCGGACGTGATCCCCGGCGAATGCGATCGTCAGGCATCTTCGATTCCCGAATCCATTCCTGCGGCGCTCGATGCGGTTGACGAACACCTCGCTTGGCTCGAAGAGAAGTTGCCCGTCAGCACGAGAAGCCCACGGCTGAACCAGCGGGTGTACGCGGGAGTGCTCTGGCACGCTCTCGATGACGCCACAAGCGCTAACCACCTGCTTCGAGACGCAGAAGCGCACCTCGACGCCGTTACCGAACAGCTTCGGGAGGTGGCCGCCGAGTACCTCGATGAGTCGGTGCACGCTGAGCGGGTAGTGCGTCGTGCTCTGGAATCCGTTGCGCTCGAATCACCTGTCACGAATGAAACTGTCCTGCCTCTGGTGGAGGACGCACTCCTGCGCACCACCGACTTCGTGCGGCAACATGACCTCGTCTCGATCCCGGAAACTGATACCCAGGTGATCGAAATGCCCGAAATCCACCGAGGCGTGGCTGTTGCCTACTGCGATGCACCGGGTCCGCTCGAAACGGCGTCGGTTCCGACGTACGTCGCGGTTTCACCGACCCCCGCTTCCTGGGATGCCGATCGCGTTGATTCCTTCTATCGGGAATACAACGGGACCTTGCTGCACGATCTGACCATTCACGAAGCGATGCCCGGTCACGTGTTGCAGTTGGCGCACGCAGCACGCCTCGAATCACCGACGCGGGTCCGGAGGTTCGGTTTCAGTGGCGTCTTCGTCGAGGGGTGGGCGGTGTACGCGGAGGAGTTGCTTCTGGACCGCGGGTACGCACCGCAGGATTCACGGCGGGCGGCGTTGGCCATCCGTCTGCAGCAGTTAAAGATGCAGGCGCGGATGTCGATCAACACGATCCTCGATATCCGCGTTCACTCGATGGACATGACCGAAGAAGAGGGCCTTCGACTCATGACCTTCCGCGGATTCCAGGAAGAGGGCGAAGCGTTGGGGAAGTGGCGTCGCGCTTTGTTGACCGCGGGGCAACTTCCCACGTACTTCGTCGGATATCGGGCGGTGAAGGGCATCGCCGACGATCTACGGGTTGTGCACCCGGACTGGAGCGATCGTCAGGTGCATGATCTGATGCTGGGACATGGATCGCCGGCACCCCGCCACCTTCGAACACTGATAGGGATCTGACATGAAGCGAGTGATTGCTGGTCTTGCCTGCACCGCACTTCTGCTCGTCGGATGCTCCTCATCGGATTCGGAATCATCCGCGGAGTCGACGTCGCCGTCGACGTCTGCGACCCCGAGCCCGGAGCCAACCACCCGGACGCTCACCGATTGGGCGGGGGAGGTGTGCCAGGCGCGCGATCTCCTCGAATTGCAGGTCGCGAGTGTGGCGCTGGGTCTTGACGTGGATCCGCAGGCCGGCCTTGATCAACTCCCCGAACTCAGGGCTCAGGTCGAAGGTGAAGTCGAGGTCATCCAAAGCGGGGTCGATGATCTCCTTGCCGTGGTGCGTGCGGTCCCCGAGGACTCACCCGAGGTGAGCGCTTTCGTTGGCGAAGTCGATGCACTTGTCGAATCCGCTCAGGCGTCTGCGAACGAAGCCTTGGAGCAACTGCGGAATGCGACGGAAGCGGACAATGCCCTTCTAGCCGGGGTGGCCGCTGTCCAGGCCGTCGCCGCGGCCCAGTCCGCCTACAGCGATGCCTCGGAGGCTCTGACGATTCTCAACGAGGTTCGTAATGAGTCCGGCGGACCGCTCTCCCAGGCGTTCGACAACGCACCGGAATGTGCGTGATCGGGTCGTGCAGCCCGGCATGACCGGGTTGGTTATCCACAATTAATGAGATCCGAACACCCCTGAGGTGACGTAGCTACCGTTCATCAGGCAGGCTCATTGCATGAAACGTCGCACCCTGTGGGTGAATCTGGCTATCGGCGCGGTCATCGTCGTCGTTCTTGGCCTGATCGTGGTCTCGTTGAGGCCGGGCGAGGAGCCGGTTGATCAACGCACCGTGACGGCATCGCGTGGAGACGTCTCCTCGACCGTCACCGCGAGCGGCACGGTCGAGCGAGCCGGCGTGGTCGAACTCGCGTTCACGTCGGGCGGCACCATCACCTCGGTCGACGTCGAGCCCGGTGATTCCGTTGTTTCCGGTGATGTGCTCGCAACGGTCGATGACACCGCCGCGCTCCAGCAACTTGCGTCTGCAGAGTCAAGCCTCGCGCAAGCGGTCCAGGGTGCTGCGTCCAGCGATGCTTCTATCGCGAGCGCGAGTGCCACGCTCTCGGACGCCAAGCGGGTCGCGAAACAAACCAACAAGCGAAACAAGCTGGCGGTCGATCAGGCCCAGGAGTCTCTCACCGTCGCGCAGGACCTCTGGGATGAAAGTTGCCTGGATCCGAACAACAATCTGTGTCCTAATCCGTCGGCGCAAACACAACTGCGAGCAGCCCAGGCGAGCGTGGACTCGGCGCAACGAGCCTTCGATACGGCGGTGGAGAACGCAGCCAATAACGCCATCGGTTACGACATCGCCGTTAACCAAGCGGGCGAGTTGCTCACGCAGCGCCAAAACCAGGAGAACAGCGCCTGTGAGGGAACTGGTTCTGGTACGTCGGTGTGCACCAGTGCGCAGACCGCAACCGTCACGGCTCGCCAGGCGTACGACAACGCGATCCGCGCTCGGACCACCGGCTTGCTCGTGGACCAGCAGGCCCAGCAGGCAGCCTCGTTGAGCCTGGCCAGCGCGAACGTCGCATTGCAGAAGGCGCAGACCGACCTCCGCAAAGCAGGCGAGGACGCCGTTCGCTCGGCCCGTCAAGCTCTGGAAACCGCCGAACGCGTCTACGAGCAGGGCAAGGTTGCCGGAGAGCAGTCGGTTCGCAGTGCGCAGTCGGCTTTGACCTCGGCCCTCGCGGCTCGCGAAACCGTTGAACTTCCCGATGGGGAGGAACTGACCTCGGCGCAAGCAGCGATTGCTGCTGCGCAGACCGGTGTCGCGGTCGCCGAACAGGCCGTCGAGGACACCGCACTCGTTGCGCCGCTGGCCGGCGTGATCGGCCAGGTTCCCTACGTGGTGGGCGAAGTCGCAACCGCCTCGGCCGCGACGGGTGGCATCACGATCCTCCCGGACGGCCCCCTAGAAGTCGTTGCTGACTTCGCGGAGTCTGATGCCTCCGGCGTGACGGTCGGTGCCCCGGCGACGGTGACCTTCGACGCTTTGGCAGGAGCGGAAGCGCAGGGGACGGTCGTTGCGATCGATCCGGTCGCCACCACGGGTGCCACGGGACTGGTTACCTACCGGGTCCGCATCCAGGTTCCGGACGCACCCGAAGCTGTCCGTGAGGGAATGACGGCATCCGTCTCGGTGCTTGTCGCAGAAGCGACGGATGTCCTCGTGGTGCCGGAGGGTGCGATCACCGGCTCCGGTGAATCCGCGTCGGTGCTTCTGCAGGGACCCGAGGGTGAGGCCACTCCCGTTCGGGTGACGCTCGGTCTCCAGGGAGACAACGGAACCGAGGTGACGGCCGGCATCGACGAGGGTGATGTCCTCGTCATCCCCTCGGCCGACGATCTTTCCTTCCCCGAGGGTGGCGTTCCGGGATCCGGTCGCGACCCCGATCCGGACGGTCCGTTCGGTGGGGGCGGGGAGTAGTGACCCCCGTCGTCCAGATGCAAGACATCACCAAGGTCTACGGCGAAGGTGAAGCCGAAGTCCGGGCCGTGGATGGTGTCTCGCTGACGGTCGAGTCCGGCGAATACGTCGCGATCATGGGTGCGTCGGGCTCTGGTAAGTCGACGTTGATGAACATCATTGGCGCTTTGGACGTCGCAACCTCTGGTGTCTACAAGATCGATGGCGTGGACATTGGTGACCTCGACGACGACGCCCTCTCGCTGGTGCGCAACCGACGAATCGGATTCATCTTCCAGGCGTTCAATCTCATCCCACGGATGAGCGCTGTAGCCAACGTTGAACTGCCGCTCATGTATCGGGGGGTCCGTCGATCGGAGCGCAGACGTCGCGCACTGACCGCCCTGGAGAAGGTCGGCCTTGGGGATCGATCCCACCACCAGCCGAATGAACTGTCCGGTGGTCAGCAGCAGCGCGTTGCGGTGGCGCGTGCTCTAGCGATGGAGCCGTCGTTGATGTTGGCGGATGAGCCGACGGGAAACCTCGATTCCAAATCAACGGCGGATGTCCTCGATCTGCTTGACGAAATCCACGACGAAGGCAAGACGATCGTCATCATCACGCACGAAGATGAGGTTGCGGCTCGAGCGGATCGAGTGATCACTCTTCGCGATGGTCGTATCGAGTCCGATGTCCTGGCGGCGCTGCGATGATCCTCATCGAGGCACTACGCAGCGGTTGGCAGGCGATCGTCGCAAACCGACTTCGATCCATCTTGACCACGCTGGGCATCATGATCGGTGTCGCCGCGGTGATCATCCTTGTGGCATTCGGCCAAGGAGCCTCGAACTCGGTGACGTCGAGCATTCAGTCCCTGGGCAGCAACCTGCTCACCGTGACGCCAAGCAACCCGAATCGTGGCGGCGAGATCGTCAACCCGTCGATTCAGGACCTGACGGTCGAAGACGCTGCGGCGCTCAATGATCCGATCGCAGCACCGGATGTCGCCGGTGCTGCACCGGAGAAGCGAGCCGCCGTGACGTGCACGATCGGTGATCTCAGTTACTCCACGCAGATGGTCGGGACGTGGCCCTCCTACTTCGAGATCACCAACTCACCGGTAGCCGAGGGCGCGTACTTCTCGAATTCAGATGAGTTGTCCGCAAGAAGGATCGCGGTCATCGGCAGCACCGTCGCAGAAGAACTCTTCCCGGATTCCGATCCTCTGGGTCAACGCGTGTCCTGTAACGGTGCGCCCTTCACCATCATCGGAGTGCAAGAGGAGAAGGGGGCGTCGTTCACCAACCCCGACGACATAGTGATTGCCCCGCTCTCGGCCGTCGAGAACTCGATTACCGGGTACGGCCAGGTCAGTTCGATCTCGGTGCAGGCGACATCGTCCGACACCACCGACCTGGCCGAGGAACAGGTCATCTCGATCCTCGACGAACGCCACGG
>CAJXUJ010000019.1 GCA_913061025.1 uncultured Actinomycetes bacterium
GCCCAGGTGGCTCTCGCCCGAGCCGGCATCGACGCAACGATGATCGACCACGTCATCAAGCCATTCCTCACGGGTGTCTTCCTCGAACCCCATCTGATGACGTCCCGTCGCTTCATGGATGCAGTGCTGGCGAGCTTCGTCAAGGGAACGCCGTCGCTCCCGGCACGAGGTATGCAGGCAATTCCCGAGCAATTACACGACGCGCTCCCGCCGGGAACGGTCCGGTTGGCCACACGCGTTGAGTCAATCGAGACCGATCGCGTGCAGACTGAAGGCGGAACGATCGAAGCGTCAGTTGTGATCGTCGCTACCGAGGCACCTCAGGCCGCTGCCCTGCTCGATGAAGCTGGGATCAGCGAGGACATCAGGCTTGATTCCAATTCCGTCACCACCTGGTATCACGCAGTGCCAGAAAGTTCACTGCCGGAACCGCTGGCCGGAGGCCGGAGTGTCTTGAGCGTGCCGGCCGACAGGAGCGGACCGGTCATCAACACCGTGCCGCTGACCTACGCGGTGCCGAGTTACTCCCCGCCCGGCTTCGTCCTGGTGTCCTCGTCCACCCTCGGCACCAACGATTCGACGGACGCCGAGCATGCGGTGCGGAGCCAACTGTCCGAGCTCTACGGGACGAGTACGGCCACCTGGGATCTGATCGGCGCCTACGCCATCGACTACGCCCTGCCCTCGATGCGGGGGCCCCTGTCGGTGTCAACGGCAGCAGCGCAGGGCCCGGTAGTCCTCGCAGGCGACCACCGGGCAACCGCGAGCATCCAGGGAGCCATGGTCAGCGGCCGACGCGCCGCCGATGCCGCCTTCAGCCGCCTCGGTGTGGTGCTGCCCGAGGAACGTAGGGTTATCGCATGAGTATCGCCGAATCCACCCTCGTCATCGAACGGGTGGGATTCGGCGCCGATGCCGTGGACTACCAGTCCGGATGGGATCTTCAGCGGCAAGTCCATGCCCGTGTGGTCGACGGTGGACCCGACACCGCGCTGCTCCTTGAGCATCAGGCCGTTTACACGGCGGGTCGGCGCACGGAGGTGTTCGAGCGCCCCATGGACGGCACCCCGGTTGTGGACGTGGACCGCGGAGGCAAGATCACCTGGCACGGCCCCGGTCAACTCGTGGGCTACCCGATCCTTCGGCTTCCCGATCCGATTGATGTCGTCGCCTATGTGCGTCGGATCGAAACGATGCTGATCGAGGTGTGCGCCGAGTTCGGCGTGACGGGAACGCAGGTCGAGGGCCGCAGCGGAGTGTGGGTTACCGCGGATGAGCGGGGCCCGGACAGGAAGATCGCGGCAATCGGAATACGCGTCGCTCAGGGCGTGACCATGCACGGTTTCGCGCTCAACTGCGACTGTGATCTCACAGCATTCGATCGAATCGTGCCGTGCGGCATTTCCGATGCCAGCGTCACGTCACTGAGCAAGGAAGTCGGCTCGGACATCACCGTGGCCGACGTCCTGCCGCACGTCACACCCCGCCTCGGGGCGCTGTCGGGCGGCGCAACGGTAGGAGGAGTCGGGTGAGCGTCTACTCAGGAACCAACGCCGAGGGCCGCAAGATGTTGCGCATCGAAGCGCGGAACGCCGAGGTGCCGATCGAACGCAAGCCGCCGTGGATCAAGACTCGGATGCGCACAGGTCCGGAGTATCAGCGCATCAAGGAGCTCGTCGGCAACGAGGGTCTGCACACCGTCTGCCAAGAGGCCGGCTGCCCGAACATCTACGAATGCTGGGAAGACCGTGAGGCAACCTTCCTCATCGGCGGTGAGCAGTGCACCCGCCGGTGTGACTTCTGTCAGATCGACACCGGCAAGCCAGCGCCTTTGGATACCGATGAGCCACGACGGGTCGCCGAGTCGGTCGAGAAGATGGGACTGCGATACGCGACGGTCACCGGTGTCGCCCGCGACGACCTCGGTGATGAAGGCGCGTGGCTCTACGCCGAAACAGTCCGCCAAATCCACGACCTCGGCATCGGTACCAAGGTCGAGCTGCTCATCCCGGACTTCTCCGGCAACCCCGAGCTCCTCGGCCAGGTCTTTGACGCTGCACCAGAAGTCCTCGCCCACAACGTCGAGACCGTTCCGCGGATCTTCAAGCGCATTCGTCCCGCTTTCCGCTACGAGCGCAGTCTGGACGTCATTACTCAAGCGCGCGCCGTGGGTCTGGTGACCAAGAGCAACCTCATCCTGGGCATGGGCGAGACTCGTGAGGAAATCGAGCAGGCTCTCGCGGACCTCTACGAAGCCGGTTGTGAGCTGATCACCATCACCCAATACCTGCGCCCAACACCCCGGCACCATCCGGTTGAGCGCTGGGTGCGCCCCGAGGAATTCGTCGAGCTTGCCGAGGTCGCGACGAACATCGGTTTCGCCGGAGTGATGAGCGGACCACTGGTGCGCTCCAGTTATCGAGCCGGCCGTTTGTATGAGCAGGCGTTGGCTGCTCGCGAGACCGGTGACGTAGCGAGCATCACCGTCACATGAGCGCTCGGGTGGTC
Organism: uncultured Actinomycetes bacterium; assembly: GCA_913061025.1. Taxonomy (GTDB): domain Bacteria; phylum Actinomycetota; class Actinomycetes; order S36-B12; family S36-B12; genus S36-B12. The sequence goes on from CAJXUJ010000019.1 coordinate 2,509, forward strand.
GCCACCCACGTGTGGCCGAAGGATGCAACGGATCCGATCTCGGTCGATGTCCTGGAGTTGGACTGGGGCGGTCCGGTGGACGACCGCCACCACGGAGAACTGATGGCCTCCGACACCCGTCAGTCGCGTGCCTTCGCCAAGGGAACCACGATCCGCAACCACCGCCAGGTGTCCATCGTCGACACCGGTGAGCTCGCTCAGATCGCCGACGCCCTTGGTATCCCCCGCATCGATCCGGGGACCATCGCCGACAACATCTGCACCGAGGGCATCGATGAGCTCACCTCGCTTCCACGCATGACCCGCATGGTCTTTCCATCCGGTGCCGTCATCATGCTCGGCGGCCCCAACGCGCCGTGCACGATCGCCGGCGCGATGGTCGAACGCTCCTACGGCTCACGTCCCGAGGCGTTCCCTAAGGCGGCAATCGGGTTGCGCGGAGTAACGGGGTGGATCGAGCACCCCGGGACGGTTCGACCCGGGGACGCGGTCACCCTTCTGCCGCCGGACTAGGCTTCCCCATCATGGGCAAGATCAAATCCAGCCTCGCGGCAATCGGCCAAAACTGGTCGATGACTCAGCGCGTCTACAAGTTCCTGTGGGCCGAGGTTCTCGGAATCGTGCTGGCGACGATCGTCGTCATCGCCGTTCCGGTCTCGATCTTCATTAACTGGCTCACCGCCCTCCTGGTGGCGCTCCCCCTCGGTCTCCTAGCCGGCACCTTCTGGTTCAGCCGGCGTGCCATGAAGGCCGCCTACGCCCGCATCGAAGGTCAACCCGGTGCCGCGGCAGCAGTGATCGAGTCCTTGCGCGGCAAATGGGCCGTGACGCCCGCCGTCGCGGTCAGCCGCAACGAGGACATGGTGTCCCGCGTGGTCGGCAAGCCCGGCGTGATCTTGGTATCCGAGGGCGCCTCCTCGCGCGTGGGCCACATGCTCGCCAACGAGCGTAAAAAGACGGCCCGCTGGGTGCCGGATATCCCGATCTACGAGATCCAGATCGGTGATGAAGACGGCCAGATCGCCCTAGGCAAGATCCAAAAGACCCTGGGCAAGCTCCCTAAGAACCTGCGTGGCAGCGAGGTGACCGAGGTCCGTCGCCGGCTCGAGGCCCTGGGCAACGCCCAGCAGTCCATGCCGGTGCCGAAGGGTCCGATGCCGACGAGCCCGCGCCAGGTGCGTAGGCAACGCCGCTAGGCAAATAGGAACGCCGCTAGCGCACCCGCAGCACTCGGGTGTTGGCGATCCGATCGTGCACGCCGCGTCCGTCGTCGTCGTACACCACCGCCGGGATGACCAAGCAGATCAGCGCCGTGCGGATCAACACCCGCCACAGCGGCAGCCGACCATCGTCGATGGACACCACCCGCAGGCCCACGATCCGCTGGCCGAAAGACGCCCCCGTAAGCCACGTCAGGATGCTGACCTCGAAGAAGAACACCCCTAGCGTGGCCGCCATCGAGCCGTTGGAGCCATAGGGGAACTGCGGAAACGCGAAGACCGCCACCAGGACGCTGGCGAACCAGTCGATGAGGAAGGCGACGACCCGTCGCCCGAACCACGCCCGCTGCTCGGTCACGTCCCCAGCGTAGGGGCCCGATCGGTTAACACTCCCGAAACAGACGGGACACGGGACAGACACGGCCGATTCCTAGTTTTCTCTCAGATCCGGCGGCACAGGGCCGTCGAGCGAGGCGATGCACGCGAGTGCAGGAGGTGGAAATGTTCAGTAACGCTGACGAGGTCCTCAAGTACATCAAGGACAACGACGTCGAATTCGTGGATGTTCGATTCGTCGATCTCCCCGGAATCATGCAGCACTTCAACGTCCCGGCCAGTTCCTTTGGAATGGCGGCGTTCGAAGACGGACTGATGTTCGACGGGTCATCGATCCGCGGATTCCAGTCCATCCACGAGTCGGACATGAAGCTGATCCCGGACCCGGCTACCGCATACATCGACCCGTTCCGGGCCGCCAAGACGCTGGTCATGAACTTCTCCATCCGCGATCCATTCACCAACGAGCCCTACAGCCGCGATCCGCGTAACGTCGCCGCCAAGGCCGAGGCGTACATCGCTTCCACCGGCATCGCCGACACCGCTTTCTTCGGCCCCGAGGCCGAGTTCTACGTGTTCGACGACGTCCGCTTCGAGACCAACCAGCACTCCGGCTACTACTTCATCGATTCGATCGAGGGCGCCTGGAACACCGGACGCCAGGAAGAGGGCGGCAACCGCGGCTACAAGACCCGCTACAAGGGTGGCTACTTCCCCGTCCCGCCAGTGGATCACTACGCCGACCTTCGCGACCAGATGGTCTCTACGCTGCTCCAGGTTGGACTTGAGGTTGAGCGCTCGCACCACGAGGTTGGCACAGCCGGCCAGGGCGAGATCAACTACAAGTTCAACACCCTGCAGCACGCCGCCGACGAGGTGATGCTGTTCAAGTACGTCATCAAGAACGTCGCCTGGGCCAACGGCAAGACCGCCACGTTCATGCCCAAGCCCCTGTTCGGTGACAACGGTTCGGGCATGCACTGCCACCAGTCACTCTGGAAGGACGGCGAGCCGCTGTTCTACGACGAGATGGGCTACGGCGGACTGTCGGACACCGCACGTTGGTACATCGGCGGCCTGCTCGCCCACGCACCGGCCGTGTTGGCCTTCACCAACCCGACCGTGAACAGCTTCCACCGACTGGTTCCCGGTTTCGAGGCTCCGGTCAACCTGGTCTACTCGGCCCGGAACCGCTCCGCAGCCGTTCGCATCCCGGTCACGGGCAATAACCCCAAGGCCAAGCGAGTCGAGTTCCGCGTTCCGGACCCGTCCAGCAACCCCTACCTCGCGTTCTCCGCGCTGGTCATGGCTGGTCTCGACGGAATCAAGAACAAGATCGAGCCGATCGCGCCGGTCGACAAGGATCTCTACGAGCTCCCGCCGGACGAGCTGGCGAACATCCCGACCGTTCCGGACTCACTGCAGGGTGTGCTCAGCGCTCTCGAGGAGGACAACGAGTTCCTCCAGGCAGGCGGAGTCTTCCCGGCCGATCTGATCGAGACCTGGATCGACTACAAGCGCACCAACGAGGTCGATCCGATTCGTCTGCGCCCGCATCCGCACGAGTTCGAGATGTACTACGACATCTAAATCCAACCGACTCCCACCGCGTCGATTCGCCTCGCGCGCATGGGAAATGCAGGAGCCCCGGATTCGTCCGGGGCTCCTGTCGTTGTGGGGTAATGACGCTGTAGCGTCGATCATCGTGGACAAGGGGAAGATCGGCTGGCTCCTCGTGGCAGTCCAGATCGCGGTCTTCGTCGTGCTCGCGCTACTCCCGTGGCGATCGGCCACCATCGCCTCCGTCGCACTCGCGACGCCCTTCCTGATCGGTGGCGGCCTCCTCGGCCTGTGGTCTTTTCAGCGGTTGGGTAGCGCACTGACTCCGACTCCGGTGCCAATTCACGGTGCCGGGTTACGCACCACCGGCCCATACGCCTGGGTTCGCCACCCGATCTATAGCGCGGTCCTGCTGATCACGCTCGGTTTCCTCATCGCAGCGGGCAGTCTGTGGAGTTGGCTCTGGGGCGTTGCGATCGTCGTGTTCTTCTGGCTCAAGTCTCGGTGGGAGGACTCCCTGCTGGCCGAGGAGTACGGGACCGAATGGCAGTCCTGGGCGAAATCGACCGGCGCGCTTATTCCTCGCCGTAGAAGAGCCGCTCAGTAACCAGGCGTGCCCGACGAGTGGTGCGCAGGTACTCGTCGGTGAGTTCGCTTCCGCCGTGGTTTTTGTGACGTAGGACTGCCGCGAGGGCTCCGAGTTCGTTGACGTCGGTGGGCAGTGAGTCACCACCTCGGCCATTGACCAAGATGATGGCGTCGCGAATCGACGATGCTAAGAGCCACGCAGTGCGCAGGGTTCTTTCATCTGACTCGGTCATGAGACCAGCACTCACACAGGCGTGCAGTGCCTCCAGCGTGTTGGTGGTCCGGAGTTCGGGGAACTCGTGTGCGTGCTCCATCTGAAGCAACTGGACAGTCCACTCCACGTCGGACAGCCCCCCACGTCCGAGTTTCGTATGCAACGTCGGATCGGCTCCGCGAGGAAGTCGTTCAGACTCCATTCGCGCCTTCAAGCGCCGAGCTTCACGGACCGCCGACACGTCCATCCCACCGACGGGCCAACGCAGGGGATCGATCAAATCCGTGAAGAGTTCACCCAGTTCTTGTGAACCCGCGATCGGCGTAGCTCTCAAAAGCGCCTGGGCTTCCCAGGGCGAGGACCAGCGTTCGTAGTAGGCGCGGTAGGACGCGAGCGATCGCACCAGCGGTCCTGCTTTGCCTTCAGGGCGGAGGTCGGCGTCGAGATCGACCGGAGGATCACTGGAGGGCGACATCAGGAGCGATCGCAATTCCTCCGCGATCGCCATGGCCTGTCGACCCGCTGCGGTCTCATCGGCGCCCGCACGCGGTTCATGAACGAACATGACATCGAGATCGCTGGCGAAGCCAAGTTCTCGGCCACCGAAGCGACCCATGGCTACCACTTCGAGATCGGTCAGTTGCTCGCCGTCGGCAAGTACTGCCCGCGTCGCAACGGCCAAGGCACCGGAGATGGTTGCACGCGCCACCGATGTCAACGCTGGACCAACCTCGGCAACGGTGATGCGCTCCAAAACCACCGACACCGCGATGCGGAACAGTTCACGCCTTCGCATGCTGCGCAGCGCCGCAACGGCGGATACCGGATCCTCCTGCCGCTGGACCAGCGCCATGGCCTCGGTGTTGAGCGCTTCCTCTCCACGGGGAGCGAGTTCGTCATCGTCGGCCAACATGCGCACCGACTCGGGGGCTCGAAGTAGTAGGTCGGTTGCGTAGCGGCTTGCGGACATCACAAACGCCAACCGCTCCGCAGCGACTGACTCATCTCGCAGCAGACGCAGGTACCAGGGCGTGGCACCGAGTGCATCGCTGACCTGTCGGAAACCCAGCAGTCCCGCGTCAGGGTCCGGACCGTCGGCGAACCAGCCGAGCATGACCGGAAGCAGGGTTCGCTGAATGGCCGCGCGCCTCGAAACACCGCTGGTCAACGCCTGCATGTGACGGATGGCACCGGCCGGATCGCTATAGCCAAGTGCTTGAAGGCGCTCCTCGGCTGCCTGCAGCGAGAGGCGCGCCTCCCCTGCTTCGAGGCGTGCAACAGATTGCAGAAGTGGGCGATAGAAGAGCTTCTCGTGCAAACGTCGAACCTGGCGTTGGTGCGACTTCCACTGATCGAGCAACTCGCGCACCGGATCACTGCGCAAGCCGACCGATCGCGCAAGAACGCGCAACTCAGCATCGTCGTCGGGCAGAGTGTGGGTGCGGCGCAACCGACGAAGTTGCAGCCGGTGCTCCAGGGTTCGTAGGAATCGGTAGGCGTCAGCAAGGGCTGATGCATCGCCGCGACCGACGTACCCCCACGTGGCAAGGGCCTCCAGTGCGACAAGAGTTGTGGCGCTGCGCAGCATCACGTCACTTCGACCGTGAACCAACTGCAGAAGTTGCACAGAGAACTCGACGTCCCGTAAACCACCGGGGCCCAACTTGATCTCGCGCTCGGCCACGTCTGTCGGGATGTGGTCTTCGACTCGCTTGCGCATGGCTTGAACGTCGGTGACGAAGTTGGGGCGATCGGCAGCTGCCCAGACCAACGACGCGATCGCATCGATGTAGCGAGATCCGAGGTCGGCATCACCGGCCGCGAAACGGGCCTTGAGCAGCGCTTGGAATTCCCAGGTGCTTGCCCATCGTTCGTAGTAGCCCAGGTGTGACGGCAACGTCCGAACAAGCGCACCCTGCTTGCCTTCAGGCCGCAGCGCCGCATCCACTTCCCAAATGGACCCTTCGGCGGTGACGTCGGAGCACGCACGCATCAGGGCAGCAGCAAGATGCGTGGCTGCACGCAGGGCGTCACCCTCATCGAAGCCTTCGACGGCTTCGGCAACGAAGATAACGTCGACATCACTGATGTAGTTCAGTTCCCGGCCACCGCACTTACCCATTCCGATGACGGCGAGCCGACACGTGAAGGCGGATTCGCCGACCTCGTATCGAGCTATAGCAAGTGCGGCCTCAAGAGTTGCATCGGCGAGATCGCTCAGCCAGGACGCAACCGACTCCATGCCGGCTAGGCCGCTGAGATCTCGGACAGCGATGCCCAGCAACCATCGGCGGTACGCGATGCGGAGAGCGTCCATCGGTGATGGGCCATCGGGATCAGGAGTCGCCACCGGCTCCGGGGCTTCCGGCAGAGCGCCAATGGCAGTGAGCAGGTGGTGACGAACAGCCGATGCGGCCGGAGCTTCGGCCAGCGTGTCCGCGTCCGCAAGGACATCGAGGCTTCCTGGATCGCGGATCAGGAAGTCACCGAGCGCCTCGGAGGCTCCGAGTAGATCGATAACCCGGCCTCGATAGGCCTCGTCGGCCACCAAACCCGATCGCCGACGCGCATCACACGTCTCGATCAACCGGAGAAACTGTCGGGCCGCGAGGTCAGGGTCAGCAGCCGCTCCAATCTCCTGGGCGACATCGCCCACGACTTCGTCATCGAACGGTTCGAGCCCAGCAATGACATCAAGGTTTTGCCGAGCCCTACTGGGTTCGGTGAACCCGAGACGCGCAAGATCGCCGTAGATGGCACCGGGACGATCATTCACGTCACAGGACTCTAGGACTCGGGCTACAGCATCGGCAGGTAGCGGTCCAACTCCCACGTCGTGACCTGCCGCCGGTATTCCTCCCACTCGGCTCGCTTATTGCGCAGGAAGAAATCGAAAACGTGCTCGCCCAGCGTCTCCGCGATGAGTTCGGACTTCTCCATCGCGCTGATCGCCTGGTTGAGCGAACCCGGCAGTGGGTCCATGCCCAGAGCCCGTCGCTCCGCCGAGGTCAGACCCCAGACGTCGTCTTCCGAGCCGGGAGGCAATTCGTAGCCTTCTTCGATGCCCTTCAAGCCGGCGGCCAACAGGACCGAATAGGCGAGGTACGGGTTCACCGCACTGTCCATTGCTCGGTACTCGATGCGGGTGCTGTTGCCCTTGGACGGCTTATACATAGGAACGCGGATGAGGGCAGAGCGGTTGTTGTGACCCCAGCAGATCCACGCAGGAGCTTCTCCGCCGCCGGCCAGACGCTTATAGGAGTTCACCCACTGGTTGGTCACGGCCGTGATCTCGGGGGCATGCACGAGCAGACCGGCGATGAACGAACGCGCGACCTTAGAGAGTTGGTATTCCGCGCCTGCTTCATGGAAGGCGTTGCGGTCACCCTCGAACAGCGAGAGGTGCGTATGCATGCCGCTGCCGGGCTCATCGCGGAAGGGCTTGGGCATGAACGTCGCATAGAGCCCCTGCTCCATGGCGACTTCCTGGACCACCAAACGGAACGTCATGAGGTTGTCGGCAGTCGTAAGTGCATCCGCGTAGCGCAGATCGATCTCCTGCTGACCGGGACCGCCCTCGTGGTGGCTGTACTCGACAGAGATGCCCATGGCCTCGAGAGTGGTGATTGCTTGACGACGGAAGTCGTGCGCAACGCCGTGCGGCGCGTTGTCGAAGTATCCGTAGCGATCAACGGGCTCGGGAGCGCTCCCCTGCCCGGGTCCGTTCTTCAACACATAGAACTCGACCTCTGGGTGGGTGTAGAAACTGAAGCCCTGATCGGCAGCCTTCATCAGCGTTCGCTTGAGCACGTAGCGCGGATCGGCATAGGAGGGAGAACCATCGGGCATTTGGATGTCGCAGAACAAGCGGGCGACACCGTGGGCTTCGCCGCGCCACGGCAGGATCGCGAAGGTGCTTGGGTCCGGCTTGGCGAGCATGTCGGATTCGTGGACGCGCGCGAACCCCTCAATCGCGGATCCGTCGAAGCCGATGCCCTCTTCGAAGGCACCCTCAAGCTCGGCCGGGGCAATCGACACGGACTTCAATGTCCCGAGGACATCGGTGAACCACAATCGCACGAATCTGATGTCGCGCTCTTCAATAGTCCTGAGGACGAACTCCGCCTGCTTCTCCACGGGTCAATAGTGTGCCCTGCTGTGTTACGTCCGGGTTACACACCCAACAGAGTGGGTACCCTCCCCTCGTGACCTCGCTGCGCGTAGCCCTTGGGCAAATCAACCCGGTCGTGGGTGACCTTGAGGGCAATGCTCGAATGATCCGCGAAGCCGCAAATCGCGCGACTTCTCTGGGTGCTGCGTTGCTCGTCATGCCGGAGATGGCGCTGACCGGATATCCAGTGGAAGACCTGGCTCTCCGACCCTCCTTCCAGCAAGCCTCACGCTCAGCGATGGAGCAGCTCGCGGCCGATATCGAAGCCGACGGCAACGGCTCCCTCGCCTGCTTGATCGGTTACCTCGACCACAGCGATGAAGCCTCTGCGGAGATCGGTCGCCCACGCGGCGGACCGGTGAACTCCGCGGCCCTGGTGCAGCGAGGCACGATCCTGGCCCGTTACGACAAGCACTTCCTTCCCAACTACGGAGTGTTCGATGAAGCCCGCTACTTCGTCCCCGGTCGCGAACCCCTGGTATTCGATCTGGACGACGCTCGGATCTGCGTGGCGATCTGCGAGGACCTCTGGCGCGACGGCGGCCCCGTGGAATGGGCGCGGGCCTCTCACGCCGACGTTCTCGCAGTGCTCAACGCTTCACCGTATGAACGAATGAAAGACGACATCCGGCTTCAGTTGTGCGTGGACCAAGCACAGGCGAGCACAGCGGCCATCGTCTATACGAACATGACCGGTGGTCAAGACGAGTTGGTCTTCGATGGTGATTCCCTTGTCGTCGATATGAGCGGCGTGCTGCTGGAGCGGGCCTGCCAATTCGGCACCGATCTCATCGCGGTCGATCTTGATATCGCAGCCAAGCAGGCCGGCGCGGGTGAGGCATCCATTGGGATCACGTCGTCGAAGGCGTCTGCTCCACCGCCGATCGCACCCCTGGTGTCCCCACGACTCGACGATCACGAGGAGGTCTACGCCGCATTGCGAATGGGGTTGGCCGACTACGTGAACAAGAACGGCTTCAGCAGCGTCCTGCTCGGACTGAGCGGTGGCATCGACTCGGCGTTTGTAGCCGCCCTTGCTGTAGATGCTCTCGGCGCGGATCGAGTCTTCGGCATAGCCATGCCGAGTCGCTACTCCTCAGGGCACTCGGTAGAGGACGCCCACGATCTCGCCGACAGAACGGGCCTGACGATCCGAGACGTTGCCATCGGACCGATGTTCGATGCGTTCCAGGAAAGTCTGCACTTGAGTGGGCTAGCCGAGGAGAACCTTCAGGCACGAATCCGCGGCATGATCTTGATGAGCATTTCCAACGCCGAGGGCCACCTCGTACTCGCGACTGGCAACAAGAGCGAGTTGTCCGTGGGCTATTCGACTATTTACGGGGATGCTGTCGGCGGGTTCGCCCCAATCAAAGACGTACCGAAATCGCTCGTCTGGGAACTTGCGCGGTGGCGCAATAAACAGGCCGAGGCACGCGGCACCGTTGCCCCCATCCCGCCTCGTTCCATCACCAAGGAACCCTCAGCAGAGCTTCGTCCCGACCAGAAGGACACCGATTCACTTCCCAACTACTCCGACCTCGATGCCTTACTCGAGGCTTACGTAGACGAAGACACCGGTGCGGCCGAACTCGCGGATGCCGGATTCGATGGTGCACTCGTGGAACGCGTTCTCCGAATGACGGACGGTGCCGAATACAAGCGTCGTCAGTATCCGCCCGGCACCAAGATCGGTTCGCGAGCGTTCGGACGCGACCGTCGACTACCCATCACCAACAGGTGGCGCGAGCAGGTTCCGCCAATCGTCTAACCGCGCTCGGGCTGTTCAAGTTCCTCGGACAGCTCCTCGGCATAGTGCTCGACCTGATCCTCGATGCGATCGTCAATCGGACTCCTGTTGTCCTCCGGAGCGCCCTCCGGAGTCCCGTGCCCGCCACCCTTGGTCGGGACCGTGATGTGCGGAAGACCGAAGCCGACGATCAGCGCAGCAATGATGACCACAACCGCCGAGATGATCGAAGTGACATGGCTCGCGGCCAGGAAGTCGGCGAACGCAGCATCACGCAGCGGCGAGAGGATCGTCTCCGGGACTCCCGATTGCGCCGCGGCACTCAGGACGCCCTGCGTAGCCACGATTGACTCACTCGCCGCCGCGAAAGCCTCATCCGGCAGAGCCTGGGCGGCACCATCGGGTAGTTCGGTAGCACTCGCGGACAGGTTGGCCGCGTACTGAGTGGCGAGCACCGTCCCGACAACTGCAACGCCAAGCGCTCCACCGACCTGACGCACGGTGTTCTGCACAGCGGATCCGGCACCGGCCCGCGCCAGCGGTAACACGTTCTGCATGACGGTCGAAGCGGGCGCGATCACATTGCCCATGCCAAGACCGAATAGGAAGAAGACACCCAGAATCAGCCAGATGGGTGTGTCGATCTGAATGAAGATCAGCGACGTCAAGGCAATCGCCACGATGACCAACCCGCCCGTCATCACCGGTCGGTATCCAAAACGAGCAACCGTGGTGGCGCTACGCGGAGCGGCGAGCAGTTGACCTGCGGCGAAAGGCACGAAGCACAGGCCGGCAATGAGGGTGTCGTACCCACGAAGAATCTGCAGGTAGAACGGCAGGCTGAACGTGATTCCTGACAAGGCGAAGAATGCAAGAGAGACTGCGGCGATGCTGACGGCGTAGCCACGGTTCTTGAACAGGCTCACGTCGAAACTCGGATGGTCGCTTCGAGCCTCGAGGTAGAGGAACAGGGCTATCACTGCGATGCCGGCGAACATCGGACCGAGGACCATGACGTCGATCCAGGTGCGCGTCTCGGAAGCGTGGATGATTCCGTACACCAGCAGAACCAGGCCGGTGATCGACAACAGCAGACCCCACACGTCCAACTTCCGCGCTGCCGGATTGCGCGTTTCCGGAACGACTCGCCAAATCGCGATCAGCCCGATGATGACGATGGGCACGTTGATGAGGAAGACCGAACCCCAGGCATTTCCCGTCAAGGGCTCGAACCACTGCGGGTGCTGCAATAGCGCGCCACCGAGGATCGGACCCAGCGCTACTGCAGCACCGACAGCACCAGCCCACATGCCGATCGCCTTGCCACGCTCATGTGGGGGAAAGACGACGGTGATGACGGCGAGAGTTGTGGGGAGGACCGCTGCCCCACCGACACCCATGAGCGCCCGGAAGCCGATCAGCATTTGCGGCGAAAGCGCGAAGGCGCAAGCCGCGGACGCTGAGCCGAAGACGATGAGGCCGATCACCAAGATGCGCTTGCGCCCGTAGCGGTCACCGAGAACTCCCCAAGTGAACAGCAGGGCTGCGAAGACCAAGATGTACGAGTCGACAGCCCACACCAACTCACCCTGCGAGGCTTGAAGATCCCGCTGGATCGTGGGCAAGGCGATGTTCAAGATGGTGTTGTCGAGGACGACAACCAAGAGGCTGACTACGAGCACCCCGAGGATGGCCCAGCGACGTGGGTGTCCCTCTCCCGAGGTCATCCAGTCACTAGCGCCTGAGCGCGCTGATTCCATAGAAATTTCCTTTGTGCGGCCGGAGGTGGGCGCCGCTAACTGGTGTCCACACGTGACTTATGCACTGTACTCCCGACCATGACTGGGCACACGCGCCCATCTGTGGCATCCTGATCGTGTCCGGGGACTCCGCAACGGAGCTTCGAGATTGGAGTTCAGTCATGTCTAGTCACGCGCCCGTGCGTCGCACCACGATGCGAGACCTGCAACAACGCACCGACCAAGGCATTCCGTGGTCGATGGTGACCGCTTACGACGCGCTCACCGCCGGAATCATCGAAGCTGCAGGTGTGCCCGCACTACTCGTCGGTGACTCGGCCGCAATGGTCGTTCACGGTCACGATTCGACCATTCCCATCACCGTTGACGACCTTGTGCCGATGGTCGCCGCGGTTGTCCGAGGAACATCCCAAGCTCTCGTGGTGGCCGACCTCCCGTTTGGCTCCTACCAAGAAGGTCCTGCACAGGCCTTGGCAACAGCAGCGCGCTTCATGAAAGAAGCGGGTGCACACGCGGTGAAGCTCGAAGGCGGCGAGGCAGTTCTTCCACAAGTGGAGGCGCTCGCCAATGCCGGTGTTCCGGTCATCGGTCACCTCGGCCTTACCCCCCAATCAGTGAACGTGCTCGGCGGCTATCGCGTTCAAGGACGCGGCGAGGGCGGCCAACGTCTTCTGCACGATGCCAAGGCGATGGAATCCGCCGGAGCGACCGCGGTTGTGCTCGAGGTGGTGCCAGCGGAACTCGCAGCCCAGGTGTCCGAAGTTCTCACGATTCCCACTATTGGAATCGGCGCAGGACCTGCCACCGATGCGCAGGTGATCGTGTGGCAGGACCTCCTCGGCTTAACCCCTGATCCGGCACCACGCTTCGTGCGACGCTACGCAAACCTGCGCGACATCATGTCCGAGGCAATCGGAG
>CAJXUJ010000020.1 GCA_913061025.1 uncultured Actinomycetes bacterium
GCCCGACGTAACGCCCGAGGCCGAGTCGACCGAGGCCGAGGTCGCCGAGGACATCGCCGAAGTGGAGGACACCGAGAATCTCGGCGAGGTCCTGGCATCGGTGGGCGACGTCCCGGTGGAGGGTGGCGTGGTGATCTCCGTCCCACCCGTGGTTGTAGTTCAGCCGACGGCGGGAGACATCAAGGGCTTCAGCGCCGTTTGTCCGCACCAGGGTTGCCTGATGTCGTCGGTTGAGGCAAACGAGATCCTGTGTCCCTGTCACGGCTCGCTGTTCTCCGCGGAGGACGGCTCGGTCATCGCCGGCCCGGCCAACGAGGGCCTGCCCGCAGTGCCGGTGAGCGTGCAGGGAGACTCGGTCGTCCTCGACTGACCGAGGTTCGATGGCCGACCCAACTGAGTACCGGCCTGCCCCCGGAACCATCCCGACCGCACCGGGTGTCTACAGATTCCGTGACGATCACGGTCGTGTGGTCTATGTCGGGAAGGCCCGGTCGCTCCGCTCGCGGTTGAACTCCTATTTCGCCGACTTTTCCGCTCTGCATCCACGCACCCAGTCGATGCTCACCGCTGCGTCGTCGGTCGACTGGGTGGTCGTCGCGAACGAGGTCGAGGCCCTCGCCCTGGAATTCACCTGGATCAAAGAGCACGATCCACGCTTCAACGTCAAGTACCGGGACGATAAGTCCTATCCGTACCTCGCGGTGACCGTTGGTGAAGAGTTTCCGCGCGCCGCCGTTGTGCGCGAGCCGCGCCGCAAGGGCACTCGCTACTTCGGGCCGTACGCGCACGCCTGGGCGATCCGCGAAACGCTCGACGAGTTGGCGAAGGTTTTCGGCGTGCGTACCTGTCGCGACGGAGTCTTTAGGAGAGCCGCGCAACTGGGTCGACCCTGCCTTCTGGGATACATAGATAAGTGCGCCGCTCCGTGTGTGGGGCGGGTCGACGAAGCGCAGTACCGAGAGCGCGTCGACGACATGTGTCGATTCCTCGCCGGAAATACGCAATCGTTCATCAGGTCCATGGAAGCGTCCATGAAGCTCGCGGCCGAGCAGCAGGACTATGAGGATGCTGCGCGCTGGCGTGATCGACTCGGTGCGCTGACACGGGCGATGGAGCGAAACGCTGTAGTCCTCGGTGACGGGACCGATGCTGACGTCGTGGCCTTGCATGACGACGCGCTGGAACTCGGGGTCCAGGTCTTCCACGTGCGTTCCGGGCGGCTCATCGGTGAGCGGAGCTTCATCGTGGAGAAAGCGGAGGATCTGCCGATCGGTGGCTACGTGGAGCGAGTGCTGCAGCGGCTGTACGCCGGTCGCGAGGGGGTCGAGATCGACAGCGCCCGACCGCCGCGAGAGGTCCTCGTTTCGGATGCGCCCGCTGATGGCGAAGCGCTGGCGTCCTGGTTGGACGAGCGGCGAGGTGGTCCGGTGGATATCCGCGTCCCGAAACGAGGAGACAAGCGTGTGCTGATGGATACGGCGAAGACGAATGCCCAGGAAGCGCTCACGCGGCATCGGATGAAGAGGTCGAGCGATCTCACCGCCCGCAGTGAGGCTCTCGCCGAGCTTCAGGATTACCTCGAACTCACCGAGGCGCCATTGCGCATCGAGTGCATAGATGTCTCGACTTTGCAGGGCACCGACACCGTGGCGTCGCTCGTCGTTTTCGAAGACGGACTCCCGCGCAAGAAGGACTATCGAACGTTCATCATCCGCACCGAGGGTGCTGACGACCTCGCATCCGTCCGCGAGGTGGTGGAACGGCGCTTCGCTCGCGTGGATGCGAATGCTGAAGCCGACGATGCCGCACCGGATGAAGGGCGACCGTCCCCCTTCGCATATCCACCGGGCCTGTTGGTGATCGACGGCGGAGCGCCCCAGGTTGCCGCGGCCCAGCAGGCACTGACCGAGTCCGGGATGGGGGATGTGCCGGTGATCGGGCTGGCCAAGCGGCTGGAGGAAGTGTGGACTCCCGAGTCCGCGGATCCGGTGATCTTGCCGCGCACGAGTGAGGCGCTCTACCTACTTCAACGTGTTCGTGACGAAGCCCACCGGACAGCTATCGCCTTCCACCGCAAGCGTCGATCCAACCGGCAGCGGCGTAGTGCGCTCGATGGGATAGCCGGCCTGGGTGAGGTCAAGGCGAAGGCATTGTTGAAGCGATTCGGGTCGGTCAAGGCCATTCGGGAAGCGAGCGTCGACGAGTTGCAGGAAGTGCCGGGAATCGGCCCGACTTTGGCTGCGACGGTGCACAACGCGCTAGCGTCGTCGTCGTGAGTGGAAGCCGATGAGCGAAGAAGACTTCGATGTCCTGCTGGTAACCGGCATGTCGGGTGCTGGTCGTTCGACCGCGGCCCGCGCTTTGGAAGACGCCGGTTGGTTCGTCATAGACAACATCCCACCGATGCTCCTTGGCTCGGTCATCGATGTGGCGATCGAGAACCCCGACGTCCACCGGGTAGCCGTCGTGGTGGATGCCCGAGGTGGATCGTTCTTCCCACAGCTGGCCGAGGCCATGACATCGCTACGCGATCGAGGTGTGCGGCTTCAGGTGCTGTTCTTGGAGGCATCCGAGGAATCCCTCGTGCGCAGATTCGAATCGTCTCGGCGCCCGCATCCGCTTCAGGAGGGCAATCGGATTCTCGACGGCCTGCGTCGCGAACGTCTCGTTCTGGGAGATGTCCGCTCCGAGGCAGATCTCGTGATCGATACAACCAATCTGAACGTGCACGAACTACGGCGCGCGATCGATTCCGCATTCGCAGAACCGGACGAACGCTTACGGATCACCGTGATGTCCTTCGGCTTCAAGCACGGTATTCCGGTCGATGCGGACATGGTTGTCGATGCTCGGTTCCTCCCCAACCCTTATTGGGACGAGAACCTCCGCGATCTCACCGGACAAGATCCGCGGGTCGCGGATGCCGTGTTCGCTGGTGAGGGCGCGGAAGAGTTCCTCGATCACGTTGCGGCTCTCGTACGAACCACCCGTGATGGCTACTTGCGAGAAGGCAAGAGGTTCGTCACCGTGGCGGTTGGCTGCACAGGTGGAAAGCATCGCAGCGTGGCATTGTCCGAGGCCCTCGCCGGCATGCTTGATTCCCCGCACGTGGTGGTCGGTGTCGAACACCGGGACCTGGGTAAGGAATAGCGAGTGGCTCACGGGAAAGAACCCGATTCGCCATCCGTGTCAGTAGTAGCCCTCGGGGGTGGTCACGGGCTGGCCGCCAGCCTGCGTGGGCTTCGTGAAGTTACCGATCACATCACCGCTGTCGTGGGGGTTGCCGACGATGGCGGATCCAGCGGACGGCTGCGGCGGGATTTCGGGATCCTGCCGCCCGGGGATCTTCGGATGGCAGTTGCGGCCCTGTGTGCGGACGACGAACGGGAACGACGCTGGGCGGACATCCTGCAGTTCCGCTTCTCCGGTGATGGTGAACTTGCCGGACATGCCGTGGGCAACGTCCTTATGGCCGCCCTGTGGGAGAGCACGGGAGATCCGGTTGCCGGTCTGGACGAACTGGCGACGCTGGTGGGAGCCGTGGGCCGGGTGCTGCCCTGCAGCACCGATCCGCTGCAGATCGTCGCCGATGTTCGAGGCCATGACCCCAACGCGCCCGACCTGGTCACGCAGGTACGCGGCCAGGTTGAAGTGGCGACAACACCCGGGAGGGTGGAGCGCGTCCGCCTCGATCCCGCGGGAGCCAAGGCCTGCCCTCAGGCACTCGCGGCAATCGATGAAGCGGATGCGCTCGTGCTGGGGCCCGGATCGTGGTTTACGTCGTTGATGCCGCACCTGGTTCTGCCGGAACTCGCCGATCATGTGGTGCGAGCCCCCGGCCGACGGATCCTGGTCCTCAATCTGGATCCGCAGGAGGGGGAGACGGGTGGTTTCTCACCCGCTGAGCACATCGACGCCATTGCCCACCAGGCTCCGGAGATGCGATTCGACGTGGTGATCGCCGATCCAGCCCACGTCGGTCTCGACCAAGCCAGGCGAGATCTCGCCGCTGCATGCGCCGGCTGGAACGCCGACGTCGCCTACTTCGATGTCGCGGGAGTTGGCGACCAGCACGACCCCGCGAAACTCGCAACGGCCTTCGGTACGGTTCTCGCCTGATGACGGGAGGAAAGTCCACCATGGCGATGACCGCCGCAGTTAAAGATGAACTCAGCCGGGTAGAGGTGACCAAGACCTGCTGCCGCAAGGCCGAGGTGTCTTCACTGCTGCGCTTCGGCGGGGCACTCCACATCGTCAGCGGTGCCATCGTGGTGGAAGTCGAGGTCGACGCCGGCGCGATAGCCCGTCGCCTCCGCAAGGACATCTTCGATGTCTACGGTCACGACAGCGAGATCTCCATGGTCCAGGCGAGCGGGATACGCAAGGGCACCCGGTACGTGCTGCGCGTCACGCAAGGGGGAGAGGCACTGGCCAAGCAGACCGGCATCGTCGACGGCAGCGGGCGTCCGGTGCGCGGACTACCGCCGGCGATCGTCGCGGGTGGACTCTGCGACTGCGAGGCAGCCTGGCGCGGTGCATTCCTGGTGCACGGTTCGTTGACCGAACCCGGTCGGTCGAGTTCGCTCGAGGTGACCGCCCCAGGCCCGGAAGCCGCCCTGGCGCTCGTCGGAGCCGCCCGTCGCCTGGGAATCTCAGCGAAGTCTCGCGAGGTTCGAGGCGTCGATCGGGTGGTTATCCGAGACGGAGATGCCATCAGTGCGCTGCTCACCCGGATGGGAGCCCACGAATCGGTGCTCGCCTGGGAGGAGCGCCGAATGCGCCGCGAGGTGCGCGCAACCGCAAACCGCCTTGCCAATTTCGACGACGCCAACCTGCGTCGTTCGGCGCGGGCAGCAGTGGCCGCCAGCGCTCGAGTCGGCAGGGCTCTGGAGATCCTCGGTGACGAAGTCCCCGATCACCTGGTGGTTGCCGGACGGCTCCGGATGGACAACCAGCAGGCGAGCCTGGAGGAACTAGGGGCTCTCGCAGACCCGCCGATGACCAAGGACGCCATTGCCGGGCGGATCAGGCGACTGTTGGCGCTGGCGGATAAGCGGGCCTCGGAACTGGGCATCCCCGATACGGAGGCCGCTTTGGCCGACGCAGACCTAGCGGATGACTAGCGCGTCGTTCATCAATTGAGTCTGCCGATGTCATACGAACGTAACCTGCGTCACTAAGATGTAAACGTTGTCGTACCCCGACGACTAATTCGCACATAAGCAAGCTGCCATCACAACAAGGAGACCCCTGTGGCTATCAAGGTCGGTATCAACGGTTTCGGACGCATCGGACGCAACTTCTTCCGCGCCCTCCTCACGAGCGGCGCCGACGTCCAGGTGGTGGGCATCAACGACCTCACCGACACCAAGACCCTTGCGCACCTGCTGAAGTACGACTCGATCCTCGGGCGGATCGGCGTACCGGTCGAAGCCACCGAGGGAGCCATCATCGTCGACGGAACCGAGATTCCGATCTTCGCCGAGCGCGATCCCGCTGCGCTGCCGTGGGCCAAGGTCGGTGCGGATGTGGTGGTCGAGTCCACCGGAATCTTCACCAACGCCGAGGACGCTGGAAAGCACATCACTGCTGGGGCGAAGAAGGTCATCATCTCGGCGCCGGCCAAGGGTGAAGACATCACCATCGTGATGGGTGTCAACGACGGCGACTACAACCCCGAGACGGACAACATCATTTCCAACGCGTCGTGCACCACCAACTGCCTCGCACCGATGGCCAAGGCGATTGACGATGCCTTCGGCATTGAGCGTGGACTGATGACCACCATCCACGCATACACCAACGATCAGCGGATCCTTGACTTCCCGCACAGCGATCTGCGTCGCGCGCGCGCGGCTGCGGTCAACATGATTCCGACCAGCACCGGCGCAGCGAAGGCGATCGCCCTCGTCCTGCCGCACCTGAAGGGCAAGTTGGACGGTTACGCCATGCGCGTGCCTGTTCCCACGGGTTCCGCGACCGACCTCACCGTCGAGTTGAAGACCCCGGCCACTAAGGAAGAGATCAACGAGGTCGTCAAGAAGGCTGCCGAGGGTCCGATGAAGGGCTACCTGCAGTACACCGAGGATCCGATCGTCTCCAGCGACATCGTCACCGATCCGTCGTCGTGCATCTTCGACGCTGGAATGACCAACGCCAACGGCAACATGGTCAAGGTTCTCGGCTGGTACGACAACGAGTGGGGCTACAGCAACCGCCTCGTCGACCTGGTCGGACTCGTCGGCTCGAAGTTGTGAGCATGAGGAGCCTGGAAGACCTCCAGGTCGCGGGCTCCGTCGTCATCGTCCGGGTGGATTTCAACGTCCCCCTAGCTGACGACGGCTCCGGCGGCCGAACCATCACCGATACGGGACGCATCACGGCGGCGCTTCCGACGATCGAGTATCTGCGTGATCAGGGAGCGAAGGTGCTGCTGCTCGCGCACCTAGGGCGACCGAAGGGGGCGGTTGATCCGGCGTCGAGTCTTGCCCCGGTGGCAACGGCGCTCAGTGGCCTCCTCGGGACGGATGTTCCGTTGGCAACCGACATCAGCCAAGCGGCACAGTTACTTGGAGACGCCGCGAACGGGGACGTCGTTCTCCTGGAGAACATTCGATTCGACCCTCGGGAGACGAGTAAGGACCCGGCCGAACGGGCAGCGCTTGCGGCGCAGCTCGCCGAGCTCGGAGATTTCTTCGTGTCAGACGGATTCGGCGTTGTGCATCGTGAGCAAGCCTCGGTGACGGATCTTGCACGCCTGCTCCCGCGGGCGGCCGGTCGCTTGGTGCAGCGCGAATCAGAGGTCTTCACCCAACTGCTCGGGGATCCGGCCAGGCCATACGTGGTCATCCTCGGTGGATCCAAGGTCAGCGACAAACTCGCCGTTATTGGCAACCTGATTCCTCGTGTTGATCGCTTGTTGATCGGTGGGGGAATGGCCTTCACATTCCTGGCCGCCCAGGGATACTCCGTGGGCGATTCACTCCTTGAAGAAGATCAGATCCCCACGGTCGAGGGTTTCCTCGAGCAGGCCGAGCGCAGAGGCATCGAAGTAGCCCTACCGGTGGACGTAGTTGTGGCCGATCGGTTCGCTGCGGACGCACAGGTGCGCGTGGTACCGGCAACCGAGATCCCCGATGGCTGGATGGGCCTGGATATCGGTCCGCAAACCGCGCAGAGGTATGCCGATCGAATTGCCGATGCCGGCACGGTCGTGTGGAACGGGCCTATGGGGGTGTTCGAGATGGAACCGTTCGCTGCCGGGACGAGGACGGTCGCCGAGGCGATGGCGAAGGCGGCGGCGATGACCGTCGTCGGTGGCGGTGACTCCGCCGCTGCCATCCGGATCCTCGGCATCGACGAATCGACGTTCGACCACATCAGTACTGGCGGGGGAGCAAGCTTGGAATTCCTGGAAGGCAAGGAACTTCCGGGACTCGCCGTTTTGGAGGAGACCGCATGACCGACCGCAAGCCATTGATGGCCGGCAACTGGAAGATGAACCTAAACCACTTCGAAGCCATTGCGCTTGTTCAGAAGTTGGCGTTCGGGCTCAACGAGCAGGACCTGGAAGCAGTCGAAGTAGCGGTGCTCACCCCATTCACGGACATCCGTAGCGTGCAGACGCTTGTGGAAGGTGATCACTACGACATCGCGTACGGGGCACAGGACATCTCCGTTCACGCGTCCGGTGCCTACACCGGCGAGATCTCCGGCGCGATGCTGGCGAAACTCGGGTGCACATACGTTGCCGTGGGTCACAGCGAGCGGCGCGAGTATCACGGCGAGGACGACGCTCTGGTCAACGCCAAGGCCAATGCGGCATTGGCGAACGATCTCGTTCCGATCGTCTGTGTGGGGGAAGGTCTGGATGTTCGTCAGTCGGGCGAACACGTTCCCTACGTCCTCGAGCAGGTGAGGGGTTCGCTCGAGGGCCTGTCCGCCGAGCAGGTTGCCGGCCTTGTCATCGCCTATGAACCGGTGTGGGCAATCGGCACGGGTGAGGTCGCCACGGGTGACGACGCCCAAGAGGTCTGTGCTGCCATCCGCTCCGACATCGCGGATCGACTCGGTGACGGATGTGCCGCTTCCGTACGGATTCTCTACGGCGGATCGGTGAAGGCATCCAATGTGGCGGGCATCATGTCCCAGCCGGACGTCGACGGCTGCCTCGTCGGTGGCGCAAGCCTTGACGCTGACGAGTTCATCGGGATAGTCCGCTACCGCCTGCACCCCGAGCCGCTGGCCTAGGGGCCGGAGGTATCGTTCACCCTGATGATCACCGTTCTCACCATCGTCTTGGCAGTGCTCCTGGTTATCACCAGCGCCCTGCTCGTCGTTCTCATCTTGCTTCACCGCGGCAAGGGTGGAGGCCTGTCCGACTTGTTCGGCGGAGGGGTTTCGTCGTCCATCGGTGGTTCCTCGGTGGCCGAAAAGAATCTCGATCGACTAACCGTGGGTATCGGTCTGGTGTGGGCGGCGAGCATCGTCGCCGTCGGCCTCATCATCAGTACGTAAACAACCGCGTGTACGCGGTGTTGTTGCCGCGGGATCTACAGGAGGACAGCAATGGCTGGTGGCAGTGCTATTCGGGGGAGCCGGGTTGGCGCAGGCCCTATGGGCGAGGCCGAACGCGGAGAAGCGGCGCCCCGCATCCACATCTCTTTCTGGTGTGCCAATGAGCACGAGTCACGGCCGAGCTTCGCCTCCGACGCCGAGATCCCCGAGGAGTGGGACTGCCCCCGCTGCGGTCTTCCGGCCGGCACCGACAAGGAGAACCCCCCTGCTCCGCCCAAGATCGAGCCCTACAAGACCCACCTCGCCTATGTGAAGGAGCGTCGTTCTGACAAGGACGGCGCGGCGATCTTGCAGGAAGCGCTCGACCGCCTCCACGGCAACTAGTTCGCCTCGAGCGCTCGCGCAACCGTCGAGCGCAGCGACTCCCAGGAGTCAATAAAGGACGCCACGCCCGCCGACTCCAGGTCTGCGCACACGGCATCGATGTCCACGCCGATCGATGCGAGGTCGTCCATCACCTGCCTGGCTTCGACGTCTCGCCCGGTAACGGTGTCACCTGCGAATGTTCCACCGTCCGCCACCGCATGCAGTGTGGCTTCGGGGACGGTGTTGACGCATCCGGGCGCGGCTAGATCAACCACATAGCGGGACGGGTCGTAGTTGGGGTCTTTCACCCCGGTACTTGCCCACAGGGGTCGCTGAGGGCGAGCACCCTGCGCCGACAACTGACGCCATGCGTCCGAAGCGCTGTGATCGGTGTAAGTGCGCCAGGCAAGTCGAGCGTTGGCGATGGCGGCCTGTCCGCGGAGCTCCCGGGCTTGCGTGGAATCCATGGAGTCGAGGTGAGCGTCGACTGCTGTATCTACTCGGCTGACGAAGAACGACGCCACCGATTCGATCTGCGCCGGATCATGACCAGCATCGATCGCCCGAGCGATTCCTTCCGCATGCGCGGTGAGAACCTCGCGGTAGCGATCGATCGAGAAGATAAGGGTCACATTGACGCTGATGCCCGCCGCCAGCGTTTCGGTAATGGCTGGGAGACCAGCTTTGGTGGCGGGGATCTTGATCATGGCGTTGGGGCGGTCGACGATCGACCACAATTCCCGGGCTTGGACGGCCGTCCCCTCGGAGTCGTGGGCGAGCCGGGGATCCACCTCGATGGACACCCGACCGTCAAGCCCACCGGACGCCTCCCACACCGGGGTGAGTTGATCGCACGCTGCGCGGACATCGTCGGTGGTGATGGCCTGAATCGCCGAGTCGACATCGATCCCGGCAGCCCGCAGTTCCGCGAGTTGCTCTGCGTAAGAGTCGCCGCCGGAGCTGATCGCTTTCTCGAAGATGGTCGGGTTGGTTGTCACCCCGCGGATGGCCCGGGTGGACACCAACTCCACAAGACCGCCCTGGAGTCGGGATCGGTTCAGGTCATCGAGCCACAGGCTGACGCCCGAAGCGGTGAGTTCACTGAGGACTGGGGGAGTCATCACACCTCCGAGGAGAGAGCCGAGCGGACGGCGGACACGACGGCATCTGCCGTAATGTCGAATTCGTCGAAGAGACGGCCAGCGTCGGCGCTGGCCCCGAAGTGGTCGAGACCAATCACCCGGCCGCCATCGCCCACGTACCGATGCCAGCCGATGGTGGATCCGGCTTCGACGGCAACTCGGGCGGAGATGTCGGGCCGCAGCACGCTGTCGCGGTACGCAGCATCTTGCGCGTCGAACCACTCCAGGCAGGGGAGGCTCACCACGTTGACATCGATGCCCAGGTCGGCGAGACGGTCGGCCGCGTCGAGGGCGACCGATACTTCCGAACCGGTAGCCATGATGATCGCCTGGGGGTCATCAGCGCGGCGGATCACGTAGCCACCACGACGCACACCCTCGCGAACCTCCGACTCGGGTACGTCCAGTACGGGCAGCCCTTGGCGGCTCAGGATCAGGCCCACGGGGCCTCGTTGCTCAAGAACGGCAAGCCAGGCCGCTGCCGTTTCCCGTGCGTCCGCGGGACGGCACACGGCGAACCCCGGGATGGCGCGCAGTGACCACAGGTGCTCGATGGGCTGATGGGTGGGACCGTCTTCTCCGAGGCCGATCGAGTCGTGGGTCCATACGAACGTGCTCGGTAGGTTCATCAGCGCGGAGAGGCGAACGGCGCCGCGCATGTAGTCGCTGAAGACGAGGAATGTGCCGCCGAACGGGCGGGTGAGGCCGTCTAGCGCGATGCCATTGACGATGGCGCCCATCGCATGCTCACGGATTCCGAAGTGGATCACCCGACCGGACGGCGAGGAAGTCTCGGTCTCCTCCGGCAGGAAACTCTTCGCGCCCGCGATCGTCGTGTTGTTCGACTCCGCGAGATCGGCCGAACCGCCCCAGAGTTCGGGCAGGACGCGTGCGATCGCGCTGATGGTGTCTCCCGATGCTTTGCGGGTGGCTACGGATGCCCCGGGATTGAACGTTGGCAACGCCTCTTCCAAGCCCTCAGGTAGATGACGCGCAATGAGTCGATCCAGCAGCGAGGACTCCGAGGGATGGGTCGCGCGCCAGGAATCGAATCGGGTGTTCCACGCTTCACGGTGTTGACGTCCGCGCTCGGCTCGGGCCGAACGGATCCGGGCCAGCAGTTCGTCGTCGAACGCGAAGTCAACCTCCGGGTCGAGCCCAAGCTCGATCTTTGTCGCCGCCACCTCATCTGCGCCGAGTGCGGATCCGTGCGACTTCGCCGTTCCGCGGGCGTTGGGCGCGGGCCAGGCGATGGTTGTTCGCAGACGGATGAACGACGGCGCGGTGGTCGCAGCGAGGGAAGCTCGAAGCGCCGCGTCTAGACCAGCGACGTCGACGTCGCCGTTCTCCAGCATGTCGACTTCGTGTACGTCCCAGCCGTAGGCGCGGTATCGCGCTACAACGTCTTCATCGAAAGCGATAGCGGTGTCACCCTCGATAGAGATGCGGTTGTCATCCCAGATCACGCAGAGGTTCCCGAGTTGCTGCCGGCCGGCCAAGGAGCTTGCCTCGGCCGATACGCCTTCCTCGAGGTCCCCGTCGGACGCGATGACCCACACCCGGTAATCAAAGGGGCTCTCACCCGCGCCCGGATCCAGCAGACCGTGCTCAAATCGGGAGGCCATCGCCATGCCCACGGCGGTGGCGACTCCTTGACCCAGGGGACCGGTCGTGGTCTCGACGCCGGGAGTGTGTCCGTACTCCGGGTGTCCGGGAGTTGCCGAACCCCAGGTCCGGAACGCCTGCAAATCCGCCATCTCCAGGCCGATGCCCGAGAGGAACAGTTGGCTGTAGAGGGTCAGGCTCGAGTGCCCGGCGCTCATCACGAAGCGGTCGCGTCCTAACCAGGACGGGTCAGTCGGGTCATGTCGCACGTAGTCTCGAAACAGCAGGTACGAGGCCGGAGCCAGGGACATCGCCGTGCCCGGGTGGCCGTTGCCGGCGGCCTGCACCGAATCCATCGCCAGGGCCCGCAGGTAGGTGACCGCCTGGCGGTCATCCGCCTCCCATGTGAAGGGCGACGTGCGGGCGTCCGAGTTCGGTGTGTTCATTTCGGGCATGTGGCAACCTTAGGGGCAGCACTTGTGGGAGTGTGCCTTGTACGCTCTGAGCAGCTGTTCGTTTTATTCCTTCGAGATCGGGAGACGCGCGTGACAACCACGGCCGCCGTCACCGTCTCCGTGGGGGAGCGCATCCGGGCCCATGTGGCCCTCACCAAGCCGCGGATCATCGAACTGTTGTTGGTCACCGCGATACCCACGATGTTCCTCGCTGCGGGTGGTTTACCGACGTGGCAGGCAACCGTCGCGGTGCTGACGGGCGGTGCGCTTGCCGCCGGCGCAGCGAACACCTTCAACAGCATTTATGACCGCGACATCGATGCAGTCATGCACCGCACCACGAGTCGCCCGGCCGTCACCGGTCACGTTTCCGTCCGCGCCGGATTCATCCAGGGCCTGATCCTCACGGCGCTGAGCGTCACGGTGCTATCGGTGATGGCAAATGCTCTGTCCGCGCTTCTGGCCCTGGTGGCCATCGTCGGCTATGCCGTCGGCTACACGATGCTGTTGAAGCGACGCACCGACCAGAACATCGTCTGGGGCGGTGCCGCCGGATGCATGCCGGTGTTGATTGCCTGGAGTGCCGTCACCGGATCGCTCACCTGGACCCCGGTGGTGTTGTTCCTACTGATCTTCTTCTGGACGCCTCCGCACTACTGGCCCTTGGCAATCAAGTACCGCGAGGACTACCGCGCCGCCAGCATCCCGATGCTGCCGGCCGTTCGAACGGCCTCGAGTGTGTCCCGACACATCCTTGGCTACTCGTGGGTCATGGTCCTGACCTCGCTCGCGCTGATCGTCGTAGCGCCGATGGGCTGGGTGTACTCGATCGGTGCGGCAGTTCTCGGTATCGCATTCCTCGCGCAGGCCTACCGCCTCAACGCTCGGATCAAGGCCGATCGCGGTGATGCGGAACTGACGGACGACGATTACTCCGCGGCGAGTCTGAAACTCGCCATGCAGTTGTTCCACGGATCCATCACGTACCTGGCAGTGATCTTCCTCTTGGTGGGTCTTGACCCGTTCGTCGGTTAAGCGTTCACGTTGGTCGTGGCGCTTTCCAGCCCGCGCGTCCGAAGGGCATAAGGCAGGAACAACACTGCGATCCACACCCCGATCGCGCCCAGTACGTGGATGACCACGAGTAGTTCCGGTAGGCCGGTGAAGTACTGCGTGTAGCCGACCACACCCTGTGTGAGGGCTATTGCCAGCAATATCCAGGTGCGCTTCACCAGTGACGACGGAGCGTGGATGACCGCCGCGGCAACGAGCAGTCCTACGGTCATGCCGAGGAATAGCAGCACGCTGTCGGCGTGCAGCCAGGCGACCGTGCGCGGATCGAACGCGAAGCGCGCTTCAACCTCTGCATCGCCGGAGTGCGGTCCGCTGCCGGTGGTGATGACACCGAGAACGACGACGACGGCGGTGACGCCGACGAGCGCCCAGGTGAGATAGCGAACAGCCGTCGGGACCGTCCACTGCATCGGACGGTCCCCGGGCTCGCCCGAACGCGCGACAAGGGCCACGCATGCGGCGACGAGTCCCATGGACACCAGGAAGTGGGCCGCGACGGTGGCCGGGTGCAACCCGGTCAGGACGGTGATACCGCCGAGGACTGCCTGAGCGGCGGTCCCGACGATTGGCACGAAGGCCAAGATCGTGAGGACCCGACGCGGCTCCAGGCCCTGGGTTCGGCGTCGGTGCCGGTCGACGAGCGCCGCGACGATGGCTGCGATCGCGGCGATGGCCAACACGAAGGTCAGGAGTCGGTTTCCGAACTCCACATACTTGTGCCACGACTCAGCCTGGCGATTGGTGGGGACGTAGGAGCCTTCCACGCACTCGGGCCAGGTGGGGCAGCCGAGCCCACTCCCGGTGATCCGGACGATCGCGCCGGTCAGGATGATTCCGGCCTGAACGACCAGATTCGTGATGTACACGC
>CAJXUJ010000021.1 GCA_913061025.1 uncultured Actinomycetes bacterium
AGTCGAGTTCCGTCAGGTGTGGTCAGTTCACGGACCTCACCACGCAAGGTTCCGAGGACGGATTCCTCATCGGACGCGACCGCCGAACGACGAACAAGCGCGCGCTCTGCCAGAACGCCAACAGCAGCTCCGGCCGCCACGACGCCCGCCGCCGCGACGCCGCGCCCGGCAAGACGCCATGCCGACGAAATGTCCATCGGGCCTATTGTCCCCCACCGCCGATGTACTCACGGGGCACCCGCGCGCTTATCCGAGTGACGATCTCGTAACCGATCGTCTCGGCCCAACCCGCCCAATCGTCGGCCGTTGGCTCCCCCGAATCCCCTGAGCCGAAGACAACCACTTCATCGCCAGGCTGTTCACTGCTCGTCGGGCCGAGGTCCACCACGAACTGATCCATCGCGATCACTCCGAGCACCGGACACCGACGCGCACCGACGAGCACCTCGGCCCTATTCGACGCCGCTCGCGGAATTCCATCGGCGTAGCCCACCGGCACGAGTCCAACGGTCGTCGATCGATCGGCAACCCACCGCCCGCCGTAGGACACTGCAGTTCCCGCGGTGATCGTCTTGACGTGGGCCAGTCGAGCCCGAAGGGACATCGCGGGGGTGAGCCCGAGGTCCGCGCTCGTCCCCATCGCCGTACCTGGGGTAAGACCGTAGATCGCTATCCCGGCACGGAGCATGTCGAAAGCGAGGTCCGGCCGACTCAGTGCGGCCGCACTGTTGCCCAGGTGGCGAATCGGCGAGGTGATACCGACCTGGTCAAGCAGGTCGCAGGCTTCGGCAAATACCTGCGCCTGTGCGTCGTTGGTGGGGTTTTCGGTTTCATCGGCGCTGGCTAGATGCGACCACACTCCGACGATCTCGATCCAGCCGGCTTCCTGGGCCGCCAGCGCCGATGCGAAGACCGGCTCCCACGATTCCCGAGGCAGCCCGTTTCGAGTGAGACCCGTGTCCACCTTCACGTGCACCCGGGCTCGCCCACCGATCCGCTGAGCCGCGGTGACGACCTCCACCAGAGCCAGGTCGCTCGACACCGAGA
The DNA here is from genome assembly GCA_913061025.1 of uncultured Actinomycetes bacterium. Classification (GTDB taxonomy): domain Bacteria; phylum Actinomycetota; class Actinomycetes; order S36-B12; family S36-B12; genus S36-B12. Next base: position 1,048 of record CAJXUJ010000021.1, read on the forward strand.
GATCCACATCGGCCGCAATGCAGTCGACCAGGCCCGGATCACCGGGCGCCCACAACCAGGCCAACAGCCGACCTCGGTCCCCGGCGGCGCGGAGTGTCAGAGCCTCGGCCGGCAGGGCCACGCCAAGCCACTGCGCACCGAGCGAGCGCAACAGTTGCGCTACCCGTCGATCACCGTGGCCGTAGGCGTCGGCTTTGACGACCCCCATGACCGGAACCCCGGCGGCATACAAACGTTGATAGTTCGATGCGATGGCGTCCAGATCCACGACCGCACGGGCGCGGCTGGGATCTCCGGTCATGCCCGCAAGCCTGCCAGGTCTCCCGTTCGTACCCGAGCGATCGCCTCGGGAAGGGCGCCGCGGATGTCCGTTGCCACAACCGGATGCTCACCGCCAGCGGCGAGCCGGCCGGCGAATCCGTGCAACCACACTGCCCCCGCCGCAAGGAGGCCAGGGTCCACATCAGGACGGGCAGCGAGCATTCCGGCAAGAAGTCCACTCAAGACATCGCCGCTCCCCGCACAGGCCAGATCCGCGGTTGCCGCCGTGTCGACGAAACGCTCACCCTCCGGAGTCCAGATCGTCGAACCCGGTCCTTTGAGCAACACAATCGCCCCCGTTGCGGCGGCAACCTCGCGAGGATTGGTGAGGTCACCGAGGGCCTGCCGGAGGCGCGCGAACTCACCGGCGTGAGGTGTAATCACCGTGATGCGCCCAGACGTCGAGCGTTGTGCCAGCAGATCGCGGAGTTCTGTCGAGTCGGCAACGCAGCCGAGCGCACCGGCGTCCAGCACGACCGGGGCCTCGGATTCCAGGACCATCCGTACGGTCGGGCCGTCCTCGGGGGTGAATCCGGGACCACATACCCACGCCCGCACCCGCGGGTCCTGACGAAGGTCGGAGGCATCGGCGACGACGTCCGGATAGGCGCTCACGACCGATGTCGCCACCCCGTCACCACGATCGAGAAATCGCACCATCCCCACACCCGAGTAACGAGCGGCACCAGCCGTCAGCACGGCTGCGCCCGGGAAAGAGCCGCTACCCGCGGCAACCGCCACCACGCCTCGTCGGTACTTGTGGTCGTCGTCGTTCGGTGGTGGGACCAACGAGGCGACGTCTGGAGCCTCGAGTACGCGGTACTGCGGCTCGGGAAGCTCCTCGGCCAACCCGATATCCACGAGGTGGACAGCTCCGGCGTATCGCGTAGCGGGGTGGAGGAACAGCCCGGGTTTGTAGCAGCCGAACGTCACCGTCACGTCGGCGTCGAAGGCGACTCCGGGAACGTCCCCGCCATCAGCGTCAACTCCGCTGGGGAGATCGACGGCCACTCGGAGCCCATCGGCGCCATTCGCCTGCTTGACGATGCCGGCTGCGGGTTCACGCAAGGCACCGCGCGCACCAATGCCCACGATCCCGTCGAGGATGAGATCCGCATCGGCGATGAGAGTTCTGACGTCTACCTTCTCTACGCCTCGGACTCGACCTCCGCAGCGAACGAGTGCCGCCGCACCTGCATCATGGAAAGAGTCCGATAGACACACAGCCTCAACCGCCATTCCCCGGTCAGCCAGGTGCGCCCCGGCGAATAGGGCATCACCTCCGTTGTTGCCAGCACCGGCGAGGATCACAACCCGAGCACCGACAACGCTCCCGCGAACTTCCCGAACGAGACGGACGCACCGGACCGCAAGACCACGGGCGGCCGTCTGCATGAGCGAGCCCTCGGGTTCTCGAGCCAGGACATTGAGCTCGGCAGCGCGCACCGATTCGACCGGGTAGAGCCCGAACATCACTCCACCGTGACGGACTTCGCGAGGTTACGAGGTTGATCCACATCGTGACCTTTGACGGTCGCCAACTCGCAGGCGAACACCTGAAGCGGGACGGTGGATACGAGCGGCTGCATCAATGTTGGAGTCTCGGGGACTCGGATGATGTGATCGGCAAATCCCGTAATGGCGTCATCACCTTCCTCCGCGATCGCAATGACCGATGCACCACGAGCTCTCACTTCTTGGATGTTGGACACGATCTTGTCGTGAAGGACCGCGCGGCCACGCGGGGACGGCACCACCACGATCACCGGGATCCCCTCCTCGATCAGGGCGATCGGTCCGTGCTTGAGTTCACCGGCGGGGAAACCCTCGGCATGCATGTAGGCGAGCTCCTTGAGCTTCAGCGCACCCTCGAGGGCGACCGGGTATCCGACGTGCCGCCCAAGGAACAACACCGACGACGCGTCGGCGTACTGCTGCGCGAGTTCGCGCACCGGTTCCACCGTGTCGAGAACGAGGTCGACCTTCTGCGGCATGTCGCCTAGCTCGGCGAGGATTGCACGGATCTCATCCTCGAACATCGTCCCCCGCGCTTGTGCGAGGTACAGGCCGACCAGGTAGGCGGCAATGATCTGAGTCAAGAATGCCTTGGTCGACGCCACGGCTATCTCGGGACCGGCGTAGGTGTAAAGGACGGCGTCGGACTCACGGGGAATGGTCGAGCCGACGGTGTTACAAATGGCAAGCGTCCGAGCCCCCTGCGCCTTCGCATGCCGCAGCGCCATGAGCGTGTCCATCGTTTCGCCTGATTGCGAGATGGCAATGACCAATGAGTCCGGACCAACGATCGGATCCCGGTACCGGAATTCGCTGGCAAGCTCGACATCAACGGGGAGCCGGGTCCAGTGTTCGATCGCGTACTTGGCGACCATCCCCGCATGCGCTGCCGTTCCGCAGGCGACAACAACAACCTTCGTTATGTCACGAAGCACGGCGTCATCGAGATCCGTCTCGTCCAACTGGATCCGATGCTCGGCGTTAATCCGTCCGCGCAGCGAATCGGCGACCGCCTTTGGCTGCTCGGCGATCTCTTTCAACATGAAGAGGTCGTAGCCACCCTTCTCCGCCGCCGATGCGTCCCAATCGACGGTGTACGGCGTGGCCTGCACCGGACTACCCATGAAATCGGTGACTTCGACGCCGTCTGCACGAACGATGACGATCTGATCCTGCCCGAGCTCAAGAGCATTGCGCGTGTGCTCGACGAAAGCCGCGACATCGCTCGCCAAGAAGTTTTCGCCTTCGCCTAACCCGACAACGAGAGGAGAGTTTCGTCGAGCACCGACGACGAGTGTTGGATCACGGGGATCCATCGCGACGAGTGTGAAAGCACCCTCGAGCCTGTGGCACACCGCTTGCATGGCCCTCGGCAGGTCATCGCCGACCTCGGGCAGCGCCCGCGCGAGCAGATGCGCCACGATCTCGGTGTCCGTCTCCGAAGCGAGGTGAACTCCATCGTTCGCCAGTTCCGTGCGTAGGGACGCGAAGTTCTCGATGATGCCGTTATGGATGACGGCCACCCGTCCGTCCTCACTCAGGTGCGGATGCGCGTTGTGATCGGTCGGGCCTCCGTGCGTGGCCCAGCGGGTATGTCCGATTCCGGTCGTGGACTGCGGAAGCGGATCTTGGCCGATCAGCGTCTCGAGGTTGGCGAGTTTGCCGGCCTTCTTGCGCACTTCAAGTTGGCCGTCACTGATGACCGCCACCCCAGCGGAGTCGTATCCGCGGTACTCCAGTCGCCGTAGCCCAGCCACCACAACTTCGAGGGCCTGCTTTTGGCCTACATACCCGACGATTCCGCACATGCGCGCAAGACTACGCCCGAGGTGACAAGGTAGTGCCGTGCTCACCGTGCGGGTCTCGTGTCCTTCGGACCTGAGTCAGCGCTGCGAGCAGATTCTCCGGGCCGCCCCTAGCCTCACCGGCCTGGCGAAATTTCCCGGAGCGAGCGCTGATCCGATCGGTGATGTCTTCGAAGCCGAGGTCGAACGAGACGCGGTCAACGACCTCGTCGGTGGGCTCATCGAACTCGGGGTTGCAAAGACAGGCTCAATTCAAATCGTGAGTTCTGATGCGTGGGTATCCGAACGCGCTCTCAAGGCAGAGGAAACCTCTCCCGACGCCGACAACGTCGTCTGGCCAGAGGTCATCGAACAGGCGTATGAGCAATCCAAGGTCACGCCAGCTTTTCTCGCCTTCATGACGATGGCGACACTGCTGGCCTCAATCGCAGTCATCACCGACTCACCCATCCTGGTGGTCGGTGCGATGGTGCTCGGACCGGAGTTCATGGCCGTCATCGCCATGGGCCTAGCCCTCGTTCGCAAACGCCGGACACTTCTTCACCAGGCCGCCCGCACGCTTGTGATCGGATTCGGCTTCTCGGTGACCGTAACGGTCATTTTTGTTGCGATCGCGCGTGCTATCGGGCTAGCGACCCTCGCGGACGTGAGCGCCGAGCGACCCGGGGTCTCCTTCATCTACACGCCGAACGTGTGGTCACTTCTTGTCGCGATTATCGCCGCCGCAGCAGGTGTGCTCGCCCTCACTACATCGCAATCGACCGGCATCATCGGGGTCTTTATCTCCGTCACCACGATTCCGGCATCGGGCAACGTCGCCGTCGGACTCGTCTTCGCGCAGTGGAATCAGGTGGGCGGTAGCGCTCTGCAACTAGCGATCAACCTGACCGGGATGGCACTCGCCGGATGGGCCACGCTCGCCCTACGCCAGCGCATGTCGGAGCGGACTAGTCGACAGCTAGCTCAGAACTCACGACGGCGGCTATGGCGCCGGCTAGTCGCTCGGCATCCTCAGCCGTAGGCGCCTCGACCATTACTCGGATCACCGGCTCGGTACCCGACGGCCGGAGCAGTATCCGCCCGCGGCCCGCGAGTTCGGCCTCGGCTTCAGATAGGGCCGCGCGCAGGGTGTCGTTGGTATCGATCGCGCTCTTGTCCACTCCCCCGACGTTCACCAAAACCTGCGGCAGTTTCTCGACCTGAGCGGCCAGTTCCGCGAGGGAGGAACCGGTGCGAGCCATCTCGGCGAGGACGTGCAGTGCGGTGAGCACTCCGTCGCCCGTCGTGGCGTAATCGGACATCACCACGTGGCCACTTTGCTCACCGCCGAGCACGAAGCCGTGAGAGCGCATTGCCTCGAGGACGTAGCGATCACCAACCGCTGTCTCAGCAACGGTGATCCCCGCATCGTCCATCGCCAGTTTGAAACCAAGGTTGGCCATGACCGTCGTGACGACGGTGTTGCCCTGCAATCGGCCACGATCACGAAGAGCGGTGGCAAGAATGGCCAGGATGTGATCTCCGTCGATGACCGATCCGTCAGCGGCCACCGCTAGACAGCGATCGGCGTCACCGTCATGAGCGATTCCGATATCAGCGCCGGCAGTGCGAACCGACTCGATGAGCGAGCCCAGGTGGGTGGAGCCACAGTTCTCGTTGATGTTCCAACCATCGGGTGACGCGTGGATTGCCGTGACATCCGCGCCTGCGCGGGACATCGCTTCGGGAGCAACCTCGAACGCCGCGCCATTGGCACAGTCCACAATCACGCTGAGTCCGTCGAGTGACACATCAATCGTGCTGACCAGGAAATCCGCGTATCGCGAGGACGCCGTGGTGTCCCGAGTCACCCGACCGACATCGGTTCCCACCGGCCTGTCCCACTGTTCGCCCATCCGCTGCTCGATCGCATCTTCGATGTGGTCGGCGAGCTTGTGACCGCCTCGCGCGAAGAACTTGATGCCGTTGTCGGGCATCGGATTGTGAGACGCGGAGAGCATCACACCGAGATCGGCATCGAGTTCGGCCGTGAGCCAGGCCACTGCGGGCGTCGGCACAACGCCGGCAACGGTGACGTCTACGCCCGCGCTCGCAAGACCCGCGACGACCGCAGCCTCAAGGAATTCACCGCTGGCCCGGGTATCGCGACCAACGACAGCCCGGGGTCGATGTCCAACGAAGGCACCGACATCCCCGAGTACGTGCGCCGCCGCCACCGCGAGATCGACGGCGAGTTCCGCCGTGATGTCGCGGTTGGCGAGACCGCGTACCCCGTCCGTGCCGAAGAGTCGGCCCACAGATGGATCCTCTAGCGCTTGCTGTATTGCGGAGCCTTGCGAGCCTTCTTGAGGCCGTACTTCTTGCGCTCCTTGGCGCGCGGATCGCGAGTGAGGAATCCGGCCTTCTTCAGCGACGGACGGTTGTTCTCCTCGTCGATGGCGCTCAGTGCGCGGGAGATGCCCAAGCGCAGCGCACCGGCCTGACCGGAAACGCCGCCGCCGTTGATGCGCGCGATGACGTCGAAGCGGCCTTCGGCACCAAGGGTGACGAACGGCTCCTTGACCTCCTGCTGGTGCACCTTGTTCGGGAAGTACTCGTCCAGAGAACGACCGTTGATGGTCCACTGTCCGGTTCCGGGAACCAAACGAACTCGCGCGACCGCTTCCTTCCGGCGACCGATGGCAGAGCCGGGAGCCGTGGTGATCTCGCGGGCTAGGGGTGCGGACGCGGGGGTCTCGCTGGTGTACTCGGACGGAATGTCTTCCTCGATGATGTCGACAGTTGCTTCAGACACGGGGTATTCCTCTGCTTTCTATCCGCGCTGCTACTGCGCGACCTGGGAGATCTGGAACGGCTGGGGATTCTGTGCGGCGTGCGGGTGATCCGAGCCGGTGTAGATCTTGAGCTTCTTGAGCTGCTGACGCCCCAACTTGTTGTGCGGGAGCATGCCCTTGACGGCCTTCTCGATTGCGCGCTCGGGGTTGGACTCGAGGAGTTCCTCGTAGGTCGTGGCCTTCAGGCCACCGGGGTGCCCGGAGTGACGGTAGGCAATCTTCTTCTCGCGCTTGGAACCGGTGAGCGCAACCTTGTCGGCGTTGATGATCACGACGAAATCGCCGGTGTCGACATGGGGTGCGAACGTTGCCTTGTGCTTGCCGCGCAAGAGCTGGGCGGCGTGGGTGGCAAGACGGCCGAGTACTACATCGGTCGCGTCGATGACGTGCCAGCTACGGGTGATGTCGCTGGACTTGGGACTGTAGGTGCGCACGGGACGCCGCCTTATCTCTCGTCGGGACTGGTTTCTGTGCTCAACCAGGCTGGCTGAGCCGTACTGGACGCCTTCCGGGTGTCCAGGCCGCGACTTCGGGGGAAGAGCGCAGCAAGGAGAAAGGCTACCGGAGGGGGAATTCCTCCCTAAGCCAGGGTGATCCAGACCTTCTTGAGCGGCTCGGTGATGGTCCACGTGGTCTTGGCACCCATGGGGAGCAGGCCCACCACTCCCGGTGCTAGGTCGATGCGCCCACCGTCCTCACAGGTGACCGTTCCGGCTCCCTGCAGCACGATGAACACCTCCTCGACCTCGGTGTCGGTCGAGGTTCCGATCGAGTGCTCCCAAACGCCAACTTCCATGTCCCCATGGGACGCCAGCGCGGCGACGGCGGTTGTCACATCCCCGCTGGAATTCCTCTCAGGATCCAGGGCCTGGTGCTCCAGGGCAACCTCGTGTGAGTTGAACGATCGGATCATGGTCTGAGACTAGGCCGGCCGCTCTAACTGGACGGTGAACGAACGACCCGGGTGCGTCGTTGGCGGTCTTTCCATTCAGCTTCAGGGGGATAGCCGACTTCCTCGAGGACCAGCGGATGCGGTGGCAGCACCGTGACCCCGGCATCTCGCGATCTCTTCTCCAGCGCTTCTCGCGGATAGGAGATCGCACGACGTCCCTGTCCGACGGGGATGAGCGCGCCCGCAAGGCTGCGAACCATCGAGTGGCAGAAGGCATCAGCCTTGACGTTCATCACCGCAACCCGTAACCCGCTAGTCGCGTCGACACATGCTTCCCAACCCAATTCCTCGATGGCCCGAATCGTCGTGCCGTGCTCCTTGAGTTTGCAGAAACTCGTGAAGTCGTGCTCTCCGATGAGATCGGCGGCCGCATGATTCATGGCGTCGATGTCGAGTTCTACCGGAAGGTCGAGTTGGTATCGACGCTGCATCGGATCGGGTCCACGCGGATCGTCGGAGACCGTGTAGGAATAGCGACGCCACAGTGCCGCAAAACGTGCGTCGAATTCATCGGCTACCGGCGAGATCTCCACCACTCGAACATCGGTCGGCAGCGCCCTGTTGATTCGGGCAACGGACAGTTCGCCGGCGCTGGTCGAATCGAAGTGCGCAACCTGACCGCGGGCGTGGACTCCCGCGTCGGTCCGTCCCGCGCAAGTCAGTTCGACGGCGTGACCGGTCAGGTGCCCCAACACTCGTGTCAGTTCGCCTTCGACCGTCCTAAGGTCGCGTTGAGCCGCCCATCCGTGGAAATCGGTGCCGTCGTAACTGATGACCAAACGGAAACGAGTGGCCGATCCACTTGGGAAATCGACCACTCGTACTCCTGGACCTTGCCCGTTCGGGGCTACTTCGTGTCTTCGCCTTCTTCGGCAGCCTCTTCGGCCGCAACTTCGTCTTGGGTGTCTTCAACGATCGCCTCGGACACGTCCTCGGCTGCTTCTGCCTCGGTTGCTTCTTCCTCGGCGACCGTTTCTTCAGCGACTGTCTCCTCGACGGCTGTCTCCTCGACGACGACGTCTTCGGCTACCGCTGCCTGCTGCTCTTCCTCGCGCTCCTTGGCGGCACGCTTGGTAGCACCGGTGGCTTCCGCGACAACCTGCTCGAGCATCGGCTCGACCAGTTCGATGACCGCCATGGGAGCGTTATCGCCCTTGCGTGCACCGATCTTGGTGATACGCGTGTAGCCACCGGGACGCCCCGCGTACTGCGGACCGATCTCGGTGAACAGGGTGTGCACCACAGACTTGTCGCGGACGACGGTCATCACCTTGCGGCGAGCCGCCAGGTCGCCGCGCTTGGCGAATGTGATGAGCCGCTCGGCCAGCGGACGCAACCGCTTGGCCTTCGCCTCGGTGGTGGTGATCTTGCCGTGTTCGAAAAGGGCCGTGGCGAGGTTGGCCAGCATCAGCCGCTCATGCGCCGGACCACCGCCGAGACGGGGACCCTTGGTTGGCGTAGGCATTGTGTTCTCCTTGTTGCTTTCCTAGCGGATGGTTTCTCGAACCTGCCGCTCTAGAGCTGCTCGTCCTCGGCGTAGGCGAAATCGTCGCCCTCGGGTGTCTCGTCGGAATCGAAGGTGTCGTCGTCATCTTCATCGGCGAAGTACACGGCGGCACCGGGGTCGAATCCTGGAGGGCTGTCCTTGAGTGCAAGACCGAGTCCCACCAACTTGACCTTGACCTCGTCGATGGACTTCTGACCGAAATTACGGATGTCGAGAAGATCGGCCTCACTGCGGGTAATCAGTTCACCGACGGTGTGAATACCTTCACGCTTGAGGCAGTTGTAGGACCGAACGGTCATATCGAGCTGCTCGATCGGCGTGCTCAACTGCTCTGCGACGAAGGCGTCGGTGGGCGACGGGCCGATGTCGATGCCTTCGGCGTCGACGTTCAGCTCGCGGGCCAGACCGAACAGCTCGACCAGGGTGTGGCCAGCCGAAGCCACCGCGTCGCGGGGGCGGATGCTCGGCTTGGTTTCGACGTCGAGGACCAGCTTGTCGAAGTCGGTGCGCTGCTCGACACGAGTCGCCTCAACCTTGTAGCTGACCTTCATGACGGGCGAGTAGATCGAGTCCACCGGAATGCGGCCGATCTCCTGGCCGGGCTGCTTGTTCATGGTCGCCGGGACGTAACCGCGACCACGCTCGACCACGAGTTCGATCTCCAACTTGCCCTTGGCGTTCAGCGTGGCGATGTGCAGATCGGGGTTATGGACTTCCACCCCAGCCGGTGGCTGAATATCGGCTGCCGTGACAGCACCGGGACCCTGCTTGCGCACGTACATCACAACGGGCTCGTCGTGCTCGGAGGAGACCACGATCTGCTTGAGGTTCAGGATGATCTCGGTGACGTCTTCACTGACGCCTTCGATGGTGCTGAACTCGTGGAGCACACCGTCGATACGGATGCTGGTGATCGCGGCGCCCGGGATTGACGAGAGCAGCGTGCGACGCATCGAGTTGCCGAGGGTGTAGCCGAAGCCGGGCTCGAGGGGCTCGAGCACGAAGCGTGAACGGAACTCGCTGATCGGTTCCTCAGTGAGGATGGGGCGTTGACTGATGAGCACTGTGTCTTTTCCTTCCGGCGACGACCGCTATATGACGTCGCTTGTTTGACGATTCCTCGACCCGCGGCCAGGCCGAGGAGGTGCTTACTTCGAGTAGAGCTCGACGATGAGCTGTTCTTGGACCGGGGTGTCGATGACCTCACGCTCGGGGAGCGAGTGCACGATGATGCGCATCTTCGAGGGAACAACCTCGAGCCACGCGGGAACGGGGCGTTCGCCCATCTCAGCGTGGGCGACGATGAACGGGGTCATCTCCTTGGAGGACTGCTTCACCTCGATGATGTCGTTCGGCGAGACTCGGTAGGACGGAATGTCCACCTTCTTGCCGTTGACCGTGAAGTGTCCGTGGTTCACCAACTGGCGCGCCATGTCACGAGACTTGGCCAGGCCAGCGCGGAACACCACGTTGTCGAGGCGGGACTCCAGGATGCGCAGCAGGTTGTCACCGGTCTTACCAGCCTGACGGTTGGCCTCGGCGTAGTAGTTGCTGAACTGCTTCTCGAGAACGCCGTAGATGCGCACCGCCTTCTGCTTCTCACGAAGCTGCAGCAGGTACTCGCTCTCCTTGGAACGACCGCGGCCGTGCTGGCCGGGCGGGTAGGGGCGCTTCTCGAAGGGGCACTTCGGAGACTCGCACTTGCTCCCCTTGAGGAACAGCTTCATCTTCTCGCGGCGGCAGCGCTTGCAGTCTGCGTCGGTATAACGCGCCATAACTCTTGACTCTCCTCTTTCCTACGCGCGATCAGACGCGGCGGCGCTTGGGGGGACGGGTGCCGTTGTGGGGCACGGGGGTGACGTCGGAAATCGAGCCGACCTCCAGACCGGTCGCCTGCAGGGAACGAATCGCGGTCTCACGACCGGAGCCGGGACCCTTGACGAACACGTCAACCTTGCGCATGCCGTGCTCCATTGCCCGGCGCGCGGCAGCCTCCGCGGCCAGCTGCGCGGCGAACGGCGTGGACTTACGGCTTCCCTTGAAGCCGACCTGTCCGGCGGACGCCCAGGAGATCACCGCACCCGTGGGATCGGTGATCGAGACGATGGTGTTGTTGAACGTGCTCTTGATGTGGGCGTGGCCGTGGGCCACGTTCTTCTTTTCCTTGCGGCGCACCTTCTTGGCGCCAGCAGTCTTGGGGGGCATCTATGCCTACTTCCTTCGAGTTTCCGTGGACGTATTGATCGGGGATGACCGAGGCGAATGCCCTAGGCCTTCTTCTTACCGGCGACGGTCTTGCGCGGACCCTTGCGGGTGCGAGCGTTGGTGTGCGTGCGCTGTCCGTGGACGGGCAGTCCCTTGCGGTGCCGCAGACCCTGGTAGCAGCCGATCTCGACCTTGCGGCGGATATCCGCGGCTACCTCACGTCGGAGGTCGCCTTCGACCTTGAGGTTCGCCTCGATCCAATCGCGCAGGGCGAGGGTTTGGTCGTCGGTCAGATCCTTGGACTTCATGTTGGGATCGATGCCGGTGGCCTCGAGTGCCTTAGCGGCCTGCGAGCGGCCGACGCCGTAAATGTAGGTGAGTGCGATCGCCATGCGCTTCTCGCGCGGGAGATCGACACCGATCAAACGTGCCATGGGGCGGTCCTATCTGTTCTCATTCACGGGGTTTGCGGAGGGAGTCCAGTCCGGTCCGCCTAGACCGGTCTTCGGCCCCGTGGCCGAAGGTGTCGTCCCTGTTCGCCGAACAGGGGGTCGGGATTTCCCTTGAGGTAGGTGCCGCGGGTTGTCTCTCCCACTACACCCGCTACTAGCCCTGACGCTGCTTGTGCCGTGGGTTCGAGCAGATCACCATGACACGACCGTGGCGGCGAATCAGCCTGCAGTTGTCGCAGATCTTCTTGACGCTCGGTTGCACCTTCATGT
>CAJXUJ010000022.1 GCA_913061025.1 uncultured Actinomycetes bacterium
TTGGTGCCGATGGTTCCGGGGTTGGTGAGGGACACCGTGGTGCCGGCGAAATCGCTGACCTCGAGTTTGCCGCCGCGTGCTCGACGAACAACGTCTTCGTAGCTGGCCCAGAACGTGGCGAAATCCATGCTCTGGGCACCCTTGATGTTCGGGACGAGGAGTTGACGCGTGCCGTCTTCCTTCGCGAGGTCGATGGCGAGTCCGAGGTTGACATCCTCGTTGCGCAGCACGGCGGGCTTGCCGTCGACCGTCGTGAAGCCGTAGCCCATCTCGGGCATCGTCGTAAGAGCGCGGACGATGGCGTACCCGATGATGTGGGTGAAGGAGACCTTGCCACCACGGCCGCGGGCTAGGTGGTTGTTGATGACCACCCGGTTGTCCATGAGCAACTTCACCGGCACCGAGCGAACGCTTGTGGCAGTCGGGACGGTCAGGCTGGCTTCCATGTTGGTGACGACGCGACCTGCGGCGCCGCGCAGAATCTCCGGCTCGACCCCCTGCTTATCGGGGGCGGGCTTGTCAGTTTCTTTGGCGGGCTCTGGGGAGACGGCCTGCGCGGGCGCGGGTGCTGGTGTGGGTGCGGTTGTGGGTGCCGCTGCCTGTGAGGTCGGCTGCGCGGGGGCTTCGGCCACCGCGGGTGGAGCCTGAGTCGTGTGCGCGGCTATTGCGGCTGCTGGCGAGTACTCGGCCGGCGAATAGTCCTCGAAAAAGTCCCACCAGGCACGGTCGACGGAGTTCTTGTCCGCTAGGTATTGCTCATAGATCTCATCAACCAACCACTCGTTGGGTCCGAAGCGACTAGATACGGGGTTGGGGGGCTCGCTCGCCACTTGTGCGTTCCTCTCGCACGCAGGAAATCTTGTCGTCCAACAGTAGCCCCCGCTGGCTACTGCAGGTATGTCCGGATGCGCTCAGTGAGAGGAGCGACCACAGTTGCTCCATGGCATTCATCGATTCCGACACCGTCGCGGTCATTACCGGGGGTAGTCGAGGGCTCGGCCTGGCCACGGCGCGCGGCATCGGAGCGCTTGGCGCCAGTGTCGTGCTGCTCGGATACGACCGGGATCGGGCGCACGGGGCGGCTGAGCTACTGCAGTCCGAAGGAATCGACGCAGTGCCCGCGGTCGCTGACGTGGCTGATGCGGCTGCGCTCGATCGAGTCCGTGAGGAACTTGGTCCGCTCGGGGACCCGGACATCCTGGTGATGTCGGCGGGGGTGATGGCGGAGAAGATGACTCGCACGGTTCGGACATCTCCAGAGGAATGGCGTCGCGTGATGGACGTCAACTTCGACGGTGCCTTCTACTCGATCCACACCTTCGCCCAGAGCCTGGTCAAGAAGCGCTCGGGTCGGGTGATTGCGTTCTCGGCTTGTCTCGGGCGCTTCAGCGGACCCGGAACCAGTGGTGGCTTGGCTCCCTATCGGATTTCCAAGGCCGGCCTCAATGCGCTCATCCGCAACTTTGCTGCAGAAATGCAGTGGGGCGAAAGGGGCGTGCTCGTCGACGCTGTCTGCCCGGGCCACTGTCGAACCGACATGGGCGGTCCCGACGCGCCACGCTCTGTCGAAGAAGGAGCGGAAACAGCAGTGTGGTTAGCGAATCGCGACGATCGGCAGGACGACGGCACTGTGAGCCCGACCGGACTGCTGTGGGAGGACCGGGAAATCGTTCCCTGGTAGCTAGGCCGCTCGTAATGAGCTGCCTTCAGATCGGTCTAGGCGATCATTCCCGGGCGGTTGCCCTTGCCCTGAATTCGCCCGCCCGCTGACTCCCACGCGGTGAGCCCACCGCTAAGGCTGTAGGCCTCGATGCCCTTCTCCCGGAGCAGCCGGGTGGCGCCCTTGGATCGCGACCCGGTCCGGCAGGCGACCACCACCGGACGCCCCTTAGGAAGACGCTTGGGAGCCTGGTCCGAGACGTTCTTCACCGGTACGTGGACAGCTCCGGGAACGCGCCCGGCGTTCCATTCGGAGTTCTCTCGGACGTCCAGCATGGTCGCGCCGTTGCTGAGCATCTCCATAGCCTCAGCGGGCTTGACGGAAGGGAGCTTGAATCGGTCGAAGAGGCCCACGGCGGAGAACTGTAGGCGACGCTGGGGTTAGCCGCCGAGTGCCGCTTTGGACAGCCGGTTTGGTCAATGCCCCGGGGGCCGACGTACATTACGTCTATGACTTCCCCGGGGGCCTTCGACAGGCGCGGTGTGCGCCGAGCTGTGTCCGTTCTCGCTGCCGCAGGCATGATCGCGTCGGGTTCGCTCGCGTCGGCGACTGCCGCCCGCGCGGCTGATTCACCGGTCGCGCTGGTTCCCACAGCGCCCACGGTCCTTGAAGTGGCGGCCGGAGACACAACCGCGCTCATCACCTACGTTCCGGTCGAGGACGGCTCGGTCACGGGCTATCAGGCATCGCCGGACGGCTACCACTGGTTCGACTGCCCCGATACGAGTGGACAGTGCGGGCTTGCCGAGCTCACCAACGGTCGCGAGTACCGCGTCTCGCTGCGCGCGATCGGACCGGCCGGTCAGTCTGCCGCGGCTACGGCCGTCCCCACGATTCCCACTTTGGGTGTCGATCCGGATAAGCCCGCGAAACTTCCCAAGCCACGCGTGCGCGTCAAGGCGTCTTTCAACGCCGCCGGCAACTCACTCGGCGTCTCCGGCGCACGCACCAAACTCGGGGTGGGAACACTGCCCCGGTTGCGCTTCGATCGAAATATCCCGAACAAGGCTGCGGTCGAGCGTCACTTGACGGTCACGGCGACGAAGGCCAACGGCAGAACAGTCAACGTTCCCGGATCATGGGGATGGACCGACGAGCGCACTGTGATCTTCAGGCCCAAGGACTTCTGGCCCGGCAACTCCACGATCCGCATCACCTCCACTCTCGATGACGCTGTGCTGGGCAAGTCCAAGGGCAAGTACCTCGTGGGCTCGTCTAAGTTGGGGAAGACATACACCTTCCGAACCGACCGGTCGCTGATCGCCAAGGTCGACGGCGCCAAGAAGGTCATGAGGGTGTACATCGACGGCAAGAAGCGCAAGACCTTCAAGGTCTCGCTGGGTGGCCCAGGATGGGAAACCCGTAATGGCGCCAAAGTCATCAGCACTTCTAAGGAAGCCGACAAGGTCTACCGCAGCTCGAGTCTGGGTCTGACGGCCGAAGAAGACTTCTACGAACTCGATGCGAAGTGGAATACCCGCCTGACACCCACCGGTGAGTTCCTGCACACCGCAACGTGGGCGTACGGACGCCTGGGCCGATACAACGGTTCGCACGGTTGCACGAACATGTTCGAGAAGGACGCCAAGTGGATATTCGACAACACCATTCCCGGTGACGTCGTCGACTACGTCAACACCGGCGGCGACATGATGGAGCCGTGGAATGGCCCCGGTGGGCTGTGGAACATCCCATGGAATAAGTGGCTCAAGAAGTCAGCGCTGAGCAGCAAGACTGGTCAGGCGGACACCTCCAGCGATGAAGGCTCACTCGCCGACGCGCGTCCGGACGGCGCATGACCGATCGGACCTTCTCCCGGGCCTGCGACGTCGTAGCCGACGGTCCTGATGCTTTTGTCTGGGATGTTCCTTCGGGGTGGCTGCAAGGTCGTGGCGCATGGGGCGGCCTAGTTGTTGCAGCGTCAGTGAATGCCGCGGAGGCAGCTCAACTCCAGCAGGATCCCTCACGCCGGGTCCGCAACGTCACCGCACACCTGTTCGGGGCACTACCGGCTGGTGAAGCGCGCATTTCCGTCACGTGTCTACGCGCCGGATCTGCGATGACCACCTGGGGTGTGCAGATCACCGGCTCCGACGGAGCCATTGCCTCGCAATCAGTGGTGATCACCGGAACCGCTCGGGCCACCGACGTTGAGGAACTCTGGGGGACCGGGTCTATGCCAGAACTACCGCCCTGGGAGTCCGTCCCAGTCGTCCCCGTCGTACCGCCACTGGGCCCGGAATTCGGAGTTCATCTGGAGTACCGGCCAACGGCCGGCATCCCCGGCTCGGGAGCATCACCAGAGGGCCGCGGTTGGATCTCCGCCGTTCCTGGCCCGGACACCGGTTTCGAGTGGACCGCAGGGTTGGTGCTCGGAATCGTCGATGCCTGGTGGCCGGCGAGCTACATCGCGATGTCGAATCTGCGTCCGATGGCAACGGTGTCCTTCAGTGCCCACCTTCTGGTGGACCCGACGTCCTTGGATCCGAACGCGCCACTGGGTTACGAATCGTGGGTATCCAGCATGGAACACGGCTTCACATCCGAGACCCGTCGACTGTGGGCTCCCGACGGACGATTGGTGGTCGAAAACCACCAATCGATCGTGATCGTCAAGTAGCGGAGTGCTGCTACTAGCCGGCGTTCGGAGCCGGTAACCGCTGCGCAAGGTCCAGCACTTTCTCCACGTACTGCTCGGTTTCCGGGAACGGCGGAATCCCGTCGTACTTACGAACCGCACCATGGCCGGCGTTGTACGCCGCCAGGATGTTGTGCAGTGGGGTTCCGGGGACGTTGGCGACGAGTTCTCGGTTCAGGCAATTCAGTGCGGCTGCGGAATGAATCGCATCCTCTGGATCCCACACATCGCGGACTCCGTCGTCGTTGGCGTCGATGCCGTATTGACTCCAGGTACTTGGCATGAATTGCGCGATTCCCTGAGCCCCGACGGGACTCTCAGCGTCGGTTTGCCACGAACTCTCGATTGCGATCTGGGCGGCGAGAACTCGAGATGGGACTGCCGGGCATCGGTCTGCAGCCTCGTCGATGATCGATTCGTACTCGGCCGGAATGGTGGGAGTCCCACCTAGCTTTCCCACGTCACGTGCCTGCTGCACGCGTTCCCAGTCCACAACTCCGACAACCGTGACGATGCCGGCTGCGATGACGGCCACGACGAGTAGCCCGAGGGACCAGGCCAACACGGACCGGGACGCACGGGGTTCATCTGTTTGTTCGGGGGAGCGGAGGGGAGCCATAACTGCTACCAAGGTAACCCAGGGCGCTTATGAATACGCGCAGCAATGCGCACAGGAAGACGCGTAGTCTCTCGGTATGGCTTCCGAGGCGTCATCTGAAGATGAACTCGACAAAGCGCCGGTTGAGTTGGATGCCCCGGCACTCGAGGGCATGTTTACCAAGGAACTGTCCAGCGCCTTCGCCGCCCTGGGTTGTTTCAACCTCGCGATTTTCGGCGCCACAGGAGCCGGCAAGTCAACGCTGGTGAACGCCGTCTTCGGACGGGATGTGGCGGACACCGGTGTGGGTGAACCGGTGACCCGTGGAATCGAGTACCACCGCCGGGATGACGGTTTCCTCGGGATCTACGACTCCGAGGGGTTTGAGACCGGCTCCGCGGGCGATCAAATTCTCGACGGATTGCGCGAGGTAGTCGGTGCGCGCCGATCCGCTCCGCTCGATCAGCAGATCCACGCCGCCTGGTACGTGGTGCGCTGGTCTGATCGCCGTTTCGAAGACGCGCAGGCAGCCTTCGTTCGGGGACTCGCCGAGCTCGGTCTACCCGTGATCATCGTGCTGACGCAGGTGCCCACCAAGGACGGCGCCGTCCACCCGCATGCGCAAGAACTGTCGGATTACATCGAACAGTTGAACCTTCCGATCCGCGCAGGCGGTAAGCCGGTGATGACCAATGCGATGGCCGATGAGTTCACGCATTCGCCGGCCTTCGGTCTCAACCGGCTGCTCGATGCCACCTACGACGTAGTGCCCGAAGCAGCTCAGGCTGCGCTGACCGCCGCGCAGCGGCTGGATATGGAGCGCAAAAAAAAAGCGGTGAAGGCCGTGATCAATCAGGCCGTCACCGTCGCTTCTGGAATCGGCGCCGTCCCGATCCCCTTCACTGATGCTGCGCTGCTCGTCCCGAACCAGGTAACGATGATCGCCCGCATCTCGGCGGCCTACGGACTTCCGCCACAACGCTCGCGGGCGATGGCGGTCGCGGGTTCGGTAGTGCTCACCGGTGGGGCGACCATGGCCGGCCGGTATGCGGTGACCAACCTGCTCAAGTTCGTACCAGGGGGAGCGATCGCAGGTTCGGCGATCTCCGCGACAGTGGCCGGCTCCCTTACCCGCGCCGTCGGAATGGCGTGGGCTCGCGTCTGCGAATACGCGTTGACGCTTCCCGCTGGACAGCAGGAAGCGTTTTGGAACAGCAGCGCGGTGGTGGACAAGTTCCGGTCTTCTCTCACGTCCGGTGCAGGCAAGGGTCGTCGCAAATAGCTTCACCCGGATCGGTTGATGGGTGATCCGCACAAGCCGCTGACGGTCGCCCAACCGTGCTGTTAGCGTGCAGAGCGTGCGTCGCTTGCTGGGAATCGCCCTGATCATCGCTGCAGCCGCCTCGGGATGGTGGCTGTGGCGCAAACTCATGAGCCCGGAATCTGAACCGATGCCGGTTTCCACCTCCGTGCCCAATGCCGGGCCCACTGCCGTTCCCACCCCCGCCCCCGCTCCAGCACCCGCCGCTGAGTCGACCCGCGAGCCGTCACCCGAACCGACACCTGCTGAACCTGCAGGTGAGAAGGCAGCCAAGAAGACGACGAAGAAGGCCACCACCAAAAGGGCGACTAAGAAAGCGACCGCGAAGAAGACGACGAAAAAGGCCGCGACGAAGAAATCAGCTACCAAGAAATCGCCACCGACGCCGGCCGCCGACGCTGCGCCTGCAGAGGGAGAGCCCTCCTAGGCTCCTCCTGGGCGTGTTCGCACCCCGCGAAACCGAGTAGCGTCGGATCGCGTTCGTTCCTGGCTCCACGTAGCCTGTGGTCAGGAGGAGATATGCGATCGCCTAAGAAGTTGCTGACGTTCAGTCAGGACCCCAGCACCATCTCTCGTCCAAGCGTGCCCACCCTGGTTCACGCCTTCCACGGGTTCGTCGATGCCGGAAGTGGAGTGCGGCAGGCGGCGGCCCACCTGCGGGAGACGTGCTCGGCGGAACTGATCGCGACCTTCGATCCCGATGAGTTGATCGACTACCGGGCCCGGCGTCCGCGAATGACCTTCTCCTCGGATCACTTCTCCGCCATCGATAGCCCGCGCCTTGCCTTGAGTCGACTGACCGACAAAGACGGCCGGGATTTCTTCCTGCTCGATGGTCCCGAGCCGGACTACCAGTGGAACCGCTTCCTGGCGGCTGTTGATCTGGTGGTCGATGAATTCGAGTTGACGCACGCCGTTGGTCTTTCTGCCATCCCGTGGCCCGCACCTCACACCCGACCGATCGGCATCACTGTTCACGGTAATGATCAGTCCCTGATCGCCGGTCGCAGCGCGGTACTCGGAGATATCGAAGTTCCCGGCCACATGGGCGCACTGCTGGAGTACCACCTCGGCCAGCGCAGTCTCTCCTCGGTGGGTGTCACCGCCCAGGTTCCGCACTACCTCGTCCAGTTCGACTATCCGCGCTGCGCGATGGTGTTGATCGAGGGGCTGACGGACGTCACGGGTCTTCGCCTCACCGGGGTGGGTTTGGAATCGCAGGCGGAAAAGGCCGACGGCGAGGTAGCCGAGCAACTGACCGGTAACGAGGAGTTCGCGGCGGTAGTCAGCGCGCTGGAGATGCAGTACGACCAAATGGTGGAAGCGCGCAGTGCACTCACCAAGCCCAGCAGTGCCCCGCAGGGTGAGGTCCCCAGCGGTGATGAGATCGCAGCCCAGGTCGAGGAGTTCCTCGCCGGGCTTGAGGGCCAGACCGAGAAGGAAGACAAGTCCGGCAACGACGATTCCGTCTGAATCGACGCTACGACGTGCACACCGACCCGGGATCGGGAAGGGCGCCGGTCAGTAGGTAGTTGTCGGCGAAGTCATCGATGCACAGGCTTGAATCCCCGTAGACCGTGTGACCGTCTCCGCGATGCGTGAGCAGTCGGCTCGTCGGAAGTTGGGACGCCAGCGCCTGGGACCACTTGTACGGAGTCGCGGGATCAAAAGTGGTTCCGATGATCAGGATTGGCGCCTGGGTAGTCGACTGCACCGGTGCGGGTACTTCTGCGGAATGTCCGAACCAACTGCTGCAGGGAGCGTTACCCCAGGACATGGCGCGTGCCATCTCAGGAACTCGCGCCCCCTTCGACCACTGCCGCGCTGCTGTTCGTAGGCCGGCGATCCCTGGCGTAGCCGGGTAGTCCCAACAACCGATGGCGTAGAAGGCCGAGGCGATGTTGCTGCCGTAGGAGTTCGGGCCGGTTTGATCATTGGCAAGTTGAGCGAGGAGTTGCAGCGTGGTGCCGTCACCCTTCTTGGCCTGGGTTAGGCCGGAACGAAGGGTCGACCACAGATCCGTGGAGTACATCGCGAAGAACAGTGCGGTAATCGCTTCGGATTGGACGAGTCTGCGACTGCTGTCGGTAGGCAGCGATCGCCGATCGAGTTGGCGAAGCAGGGTGTTGATTTCCCGAATCACGCCCCCGGCGGTCTTGGCGACGCACGTGGACTTCGTCGCGCAGTCGGCTGCGAAGCGACCCATGGCAATTTGGAAGCCCCGCGATTGGTCCTCGGACACCTTCATCGCGTCCAAGGCCGGGTTTACTCCACCATCGAGAACCATGCGCCCTACGCGATCTGGAAATTCCTGGGCGTAGTAAGCGCCGAGTTCTGTTCCGTAGGAGAAGCCGAACCAATTCAGCGTGTCATCTCCGAGCGCCCGTCGAATCACATCCATGTCCTTGACGGTGTTGGCCGAACCCACCGATCGCGCAAGCACCGGATCGTCTGCCAGACATCCATCGGAGATCTGTTCAGCCCGTGAGAAGAGGGTGCGCCGTTCCTTGGCCGTGTCCGGCGTGATGTCGGTGCGGTACCAGCGGGTGGTCTGCTTTCCGGTGAGACAGGTGATGGGCGCCGACTCTCCTACGCCACGCGGGTCGAAGCCGACGACGTCGTAGACCGCCCGGACATCGGCATCCATGACCGAGGCCAGGTATTCGGCGAAATCGAGACCGCCGGCACCGGGACCTCCGGGGTTCACCACCAGGCTCGCCCGAGCAGTGCCGGTGGCGGGGACCTTCAGCAGCGCCAGATCGATGGTTCGCCCTGTTGGATCGTCGTAGTTCATCGGGACCTCGACGGTCGCACAGAGTGAGCGCGCGCTTCGGCCCGCGCAGGGCTTCCATTCGATTTGTTGGGCGTAATAGCCGGCGAGCGTCGGATCGCCCTCCCGTGCCGAGGCCGGAGAAGCAGGGCCAGCGACGATGGCCGTGCCGGCCAGGGCCAAGACGAGAGCAGAGACCGTTAACCGCTTCACACCGGTGACGGTACGTCATCGGATTCCCGTAGGAGCACTGGAGACCGGTTATGCCCGAAAGCGGTTTCACCGGGCCCATGGCAGGCTAGGGGGGTTGGTCACGGAGTTTGAGAGGAAGTGGGCGCGTGGCGCAGGGCACGGAGTCGGATCATCGGCTCCCCACGCCGTCGGCGGGGAGTTCGGTGTTCAAGTTTCGCGACACCGCGTTCTTGTCGGTCGCCGCGGTCGACGCCCCCGAGGTGGTCACTTCCGACCAAATCGATGAATGGTTGGCTCCCGCCTACGAGAGTGCTGGGCTTCGCGGAGGGATGCTCGAGCAACTCGCCGGCATCTCCGAGCGGCGTTGGTGGCCCTCGGATGTGACGTTTGCCGATGCCGCCGCGATGGCCGGGGCCAAGGCGATCGCCGAAGCCGGCGTCGACCCCATGGACATCGGGCTCCTCATCGACACCTCGGTGTGCCGCGAGCGCCTCGAGCCGTCGGCCTCGGTGGACATTCACCGCCAGTTGGGTCTCTCCTCGGCCTGCGTGAACTTCGATCTGTCGAACGCATGTCTGGGGTTCATGAACGGCATGCAGTTGGCGGCGACGATGATCGACAGCGGCCAGATCGACTACGCGCTCGTGGTGGACGGTGAAGGCAGTAGGCGCCCGCAGGAAGCCACGATCGAGCGGCTCAATGCCGGTGGGGCCACCCGCGAGGACATTCTGGAGAACTTCGCCACTTTCACGCTGGGGTCGGGATCGGCTGCGATGGTTCTTGGGCGGGCCTCGGACCATCCGTCGGGGCACCGTTTCCTCGGAGGTGTCTCGCGCGCCGCGACCGAACACAACCTGCTGTGCCTAGGAGACCTGGACGGTATGCGCACCGACAGCCGCGCTTTGCTCGAGGCGGCGGTTGAACTCGCCGTTGCGACGTGGGCCGATGGGGGAGAGCATTTCGAGTGGGATGACCTCACGATGTACGTCATCCACCAGGTGTCCAAGGTCCACACCGAGGCGATTGCCCGGGCGTTGAAGATCGATCCGGATCGCGTTCCCCAAACCTTCCCCACCCGCGGCAATATCGGTCCGGCATCGGTGCCGTTCACGTTGGCGATGAACGCCGAGAGGCTCGTGCCCGGTGATCGGGTGGCGTGCATGGGCATCGGTTCGGGTCTGAACTCGGCCGTGATCGAAATCGAGTGGTGACACCGCCGCCTGCGCGGATACCCGCACGAACTCCGCCGGACCTCCCCGGTCTGAACCCCGCCTGGTCGCGCATAGTGACCATTACGGACACCTGCGGCGCACTCCCGGACTCTTCCGACGCGCGAATCGGCGTCCACGTTCTCGATACCCATGCGCAGGATCCCTTTGACGAGCCTGCGGAACTCACGGTGGTCTGCGTCCACGGCAACCCGACGTGGTCCTACCTCTGGCGAAACGTCCTGGCTCAGGCGCCTTCGAACGTGCGCGTCATCGCCGTCGATCAGGTGGGGATGGGCTTTTCCGGACGTGGATCGAGCACCCGTCGCCTGGAACAACGCATCGACGACCTCTCGCGGATTGTTGACGCCCTCGAGGTGTCCGGACCGGTTGTCGCCATCGCGCACGATTGGGGTGGCCCGGTTGCCCTGGGCTGGGTGCAGGAGACCGTGGCGAATCCCGAGTCTCGGTACTGGATGGCGGGAGTGGTGCTGACCAACACCGCCGTGCATCAACCCGAGCACCGGATGTCCCCTCGGTTGATTGCGGCTGCGAGGCATCCGTGGATCCTCGGCAGCGTCACGCGCCGGACCACCGGCTTCTTGCGGGGAACCACCGCGATCTCCACCGTCGATTCGGCAACAGCCCGGGCGTTCCGTGCGCCGTATGCAACAGCTTCTTACCGGCAGGGCATTGAGGACTTCGTTGCCGATATTCCCCTCGAGATCGACCACCCGTCGCGACCGACTCTCGATCGGATCGCTCGAGACATGGAAACCCTCACGGACGTACCAACCTTGCTCGTGTGGGGGATGAAGGATCCGGTCTTCTCGGTGCGCTACCTCGACGACCTCCGCCGCCGGCTCCCCGACGCGGACGTTCAGCAGTACGCGCAGGCCGGTCACCTTGTTTTGGAAGACAACCCCGAGGCGATTGCCGAGATCTGGTCGTGGATCGAGGACCGTGCGCTGACGTCACGGGCTTCGTCGGATGTCGACAACGAGCGCGAGGGGCGTTCGGACGATTCGACCGACCTCCTTGGTCGGTTACGAGGAAGGGTCTCGCCGAAGACCGCGATCAGTGAACCGGTCGGCAAGAATCACGAAGCCTTCCGCGACGTCAGTTGGGAGCAGCTCGACGATCGAGTTGCTCGGTTGGCGAGCGCCCTGCGAACACGCGGAGTCGAGCCGGGTGATCGTGTTGCGGTACTGATTACTCCCGGCGCCGATCTGCTCGCCGTCGTGTACGCGGTGTGGTCCATTGGCGCGAGCATCGTGGTTATCGACGCGGCCAATGGTGTTCGGACCTTGTGGCAGTCGCTCCGTAGTGCGCGCCTGGATCACATCGTCGCGATGCGGCACGCCGCACCCGTGGTGCGCTTGCTGCGGGTGCCGGGTCAGGTGATGTGGACCGACGAGTTGGCCTCGATGATCACCGGTGTCGAGGCGCTGCCACGTGATGCAGTGGAGACCGATGCCACGACTGACGCCGCGATCGTGTTTACCTCCGGAGCAACGGGACCTGCTAAGCCCGTGGCCTACTCGCGCGAACGCCTTGCCGCAACCCGCGACCTGCTGTTGGCCCACTACAACTTCACCGACGACGACACCCTGGTCGCAGCGTTTGCTCCCTGGGCTGTTCTCGGCCCGCTGCTGGGTATCTCATCGGTGATTCCGAGCATGGATCCGTCGCGTCCCGGAACGTTGACCGCGGCAGCGCTGAGTGAGGCGATGGAGCACGCGGGCGGCACGGTGATGTGGATGTCACCGGCTGCCCTGCGGTCGGTGCTTTCGGGAGCGCGTCCCGGTACGGCCGCCCGCACGCGGCTGCGTGAGGCGGGGGCGAATCTGAGGCTGCTGCTCCTCGCCGGTGCCCCCGTCTCCGCAGCGCTGCTGCGTGATGCCTGTGAGCTCTGGCCGCAGTGCGATGTCCGCACGCCGTACGGCATGACCGAAGTCCTTCCGGCCACCGATGTGACCGCCGCGGAGGTACTTGACGAGGGGGCTGGTCACGGAGTCCTCGTGGGCCGTCCGTTGCCTGACGTGCAGATCGCGATCGCCCCACTCGATGGGGACGGTCGCCCGGACGACGAACTGTCGACCACACCGGGTGTGCTCGGCGAGGTCGCCATCTGTGCACCGCACGCGAAGGATCGTTACGACTCCCGCGCATTCGTGGAAAGGAATGCATCGCGCAACCGTGGCTGGCATCGGACCGGCGATATCGGTTTGTTCGATGACGAAGGTCGGCTCTGGCTAGAAGGTCGGCTCGGCCACGTGATCACCACAGCCGACGGACCCATCGGTCCGGTGTCGGTCGAGCAGACCATCGAAGC
>CAJXUJ010000023.1 GCA_913061025.1 uncultured Actinomycetes bacterium
GGAAAAGCCGACGATGCTTCTACCGACGAAACGTTCACCACGCAGCCGCCGGGAGCCATGACGTCCAGGGCGGCACGGGTCGTGCGGGTGGTGGCATAGACATTCGCATCAAACATCTGTTGCCAGTCTTGGTCGGTCAGGTCGGAGATAGCTACCGTTGTTTGATCGGCACTGTTATTCACCAGCGCGTCGAGCCGACCGAAGTGCTCGATGAGTTGGGCAACGAGGGCCCGACTGTCTTGGTCTGCGCTCTCCCCCGCCAGATCAGCACCGAACGCGGCTGCTTGGCCGCCCGCACTGGAGATGGTGGCAACGATTTCGTCGGCCGCATCCCCGTGTTTGCGGTAGTGGACACCAACCGACCAGCCCATCCGGGCGAAGGCAAGGGCTGTTGCTGCACCAAGGTGACCAGATCCGCCGGTCACGAGAACCACCTTGCCTGCGCTCACGGGAGTCACCTCATTCGTTCGTTGATTTCAGAGTAGACCTCCGGCCAGGCGGCGAAGTCTGTCGTGCCATCGGCGAGTTCGAACGAACTAAACGCCGGTGCAAGGACACAGGAGACCAACGTCCACTGCCCAGAAGTGATGGTCCCCTGCCAGGTGTGTGCCGGGATGCGGAAGTGCGGTACCTCCCCGGCACCCACATCGGGACCCAGAGCCACGGCCTCGTGCGAGCCGTCGGGGTGGAGGACCAGGATCTCGGCGGCGTCACCCGCCACATACGTCCAAGCCTCGTCCTCGACAAGTCGGTGCATCGCGCTGAAGTCTTCGGGAGTGATCAACGCGTAGATGGCGTTCGCGTGGTCGGTCCGCCACAACACCTTGATCCAGCAGCCCTCTCCCTCGAGGTACTCCAGGTCGAGCGCTTCGATCACCTGCTCGGCGGTCATGCGCCGCAGATCAGAAGGTTGCATCATCGCCAGTCCCGGCTAGTCCGAACCGACGTGCTCGCGGGCACTGGCCATGACCTGACCGGCATCCACCCGGGTCGGTTGCCTGCTCGCAATCACCCGTTCTCCCGCCACGAAGACATCACGCACATCGGAGCGACCTGCTGCGAACACCAGCGCGGTGAACGGATCGTGGATCGGGGTGAGGTGCGGGGCTCGGGTGTCGACGAGGATCAGGTCTGCTTCCTTGCCTTCTTCGAGGCTGCCGATTCGATCACCCATGCCGATCGCTCGAGAGCCCTCGATGGTGGCGGCGCGCACGATGTCCTCGGCGCTGATCGCCGCTGGGTCGAGATGCACCAAACGCGCGAGATTCGCTGCCAGTCGCATCACCGCGAACATGTCGAGATCATTGCTCGACGAGCAGCCGTCGGTTCCCAGACCAACACGGATTCCCTGATCGCGGTAACCGACCAGATCCATCGCACCACTGGCGAGCTTCAGGTTCGATCCCGGGTTGTGCGAGATGCTCGCACCACCCGCGGCAATGGCGGCTTGATCGTCGTCGTTCAAAGTCACGCTATGCGCCAGCACCGTCCGCTCGTCCAACAGCCCCGCGTCGCGCAGCAGCATCGTCGGGCGCTGACCGTGGGCGGCGACGGTGGCGTCGTCTTCCTTTTGGTTCTCCGAGTTATGCGTATGGATGCGCGCACCCATCTCCCGGGCCATCGCATCGATGTCGCGCAGATGCTCGGGGTTGACGATCAGTGGACTGTGCGGCATCAGGAATCGGGGAACGTTGGCACCACCGATGGCGTCCTGGATGTCCGGCCACCGGCGCGCCAGATCAAGACGCTGCTCCCACTCCAGACCATCTGGACCGGGGAAGTCGAAGAAGACCGGACCGATCGCGTGACGGATTCCCACCTCCACAGCGCCGCGATGCGCGGCTTCAGGGTGGAAGTACATGTCCAGCGCGGTGGTGGTGCCGCCGAGCAATGCCTCGAGCGCGCCGAGCCTGGCCCCGAGATACGTGCCCTCCGGACCCATGATCCGGGCTTCCTCGGCCCATACCCGCTCGAGGAAACCTTGGAGATCGACGTTCTCGGCGACTCCCCGCAGCAGCGTCATCGGCAGATGGGTGTGCAGGTTCACCAGACCCGGAAGCACGATGCACCCGGTGGCGTCGATCGTGTTCGAAGCGTCGTAGTCGGAGACGTCTCCGACGGCGACGATGCGCCCGTCGCGGATCGCAACACCGGCGTTCTCGAACACCGTCCCGGCGTCGTCACACGTCAGGACGAAGCGTGCTCCGAGGATGAGGGTGTCCACATCGTGCGTGGTCATCAGGCGAGCAACCTCGCTGCTTCGGATAGGACTCGGGTGACCGTCGCAGCGCCCTCGGCCACCACGGCCTGCACATCCTCGATAGTGATCGGCTCGGTGCCCTGCCCGGCCGCGGGATTAGCGACGATGCACAGACTCGCGTACGGCAGATCACGCTCAACCGCGAGCACTACTTCGGGAACGCCGGTCATACCGACGACCGTGACACCGGCCGCCGCGGCAAGGCGGATCTCGGCGCGCGTCTCGAAGCGGGGACCTTCGTAGGCGCCGTAGATGCCGTCGTTGATCACCGTCACGCCGAGGTTGTCCGCCGCCTGCTTCCAGGCCACCCGCAACCGCGGGTGATACGGCTCACCCATATCCACGTGCACCACACCTTCGGGGGTAGAACCATCGAAGAATGTGATGGGGCGGGCTTTGGTGAAGTCGATGAAATCGTCGACGATCACGAGATCCCCTGCATCGGTGCCCACTCCCCCCACCACGTTCACCGCGAGGATCTCGGTCACCCCGAGATCGATCATCGCCTGGATATTCGCCCGGTAGTTGACCATGTGGGGCGGGACGGAGTGGTCGTAGCCGTGCCGGGAGATGAAGACCGTTCGACGATCGTGCAGCGTTCCGACCCGCGCCCGGGTGGGTCCATAGACCGTCTCGACGGTGATGTCCTCGGGGTCGCGGAGATCCTCGAGTGCGTAGAAACCGGTTCCGGCGATAACGCCGAGCGCAGAGGTAGTCACGGGCGAAAACCTAGCGGTGGTCGGGAAGGTCCTCGGGGCCGAAGCCGTCGGGAAGAAGGACGGACAGTGGAGTGGGACCACCCTCGCGGTCGATGATGAGGTCGGGCCCACCGTGCTCCCACAGAATCTGCCGGCAACGTCCGCACGGCAGCAGCGGACCGGGGTTGGGTCCCACACACGCAAAGGCGACGAGTCGTGCCTTTCGCCCGGGCGGGCTGGTCTTCGCGAGTTCGCTCACCAAACCGCATTCGGCGCACAGCGTGGTGCCGATGGATGCGTTCTCGACATTGCAACCGGAAACGATGCGACCGTCGTCGGTGAGCGCGGCAGCGCCGACCGGATGCTTGGAGTAAGGCGCATAGGCGTGATCTCGGGCGTCGGACGCAGCGGCCCGCAGGGCGTCCCAGTCAATTTCTGTCATGTCGATTTCCGTCATGACGGGACGCTACTGCGGGCCGCTGGTTGTTACGCGGTGATCCGGATCTATCGATCTTTCTCACGTGATCGTGGTCAGTCGATTCGAGCGATCTCCTGACCCTGCTTGGCCGTTCCCTCTTCCTCGACCAGGCAGGTGATCACACCGTCGATCGGAGCCTCGACATCGACCGAGACCTTGTCCACCATGACCTCGGCGATGACTTGACCGGCCTTTACTGTTTCGCCGGTTTGGGCGAACCAGGTAGCGACGACGCCCTCAGCCTCCGGATCATTGGACATCTCCGGGAACGAGATGGTTTCACTCATGCAGTCACCTTCGCGATAGCGGCTTTGATCTTGTCCCGAGTCGGCAGAGCCTCATACTCGAGAACGCGAGCGTAGGGAACCGGGATATCCGGGTAGCACACGCGCTCCACGGGAGCCTTGAGCAAACTCGGATCCTTGTCCGCGATGGTCGCGATGATCTCGCCGCTGAGACCGAAGGACTTGTAGTCCTCGTCGACGATCACGAGCTTTCCTGTCTTGGCCACCGAGGTAAGGATCGCCTCGCGATCCAGCGGGACGATCGAACGAAGGTCGATGACCTCGACACTCGTGGTGCCCTCGAGTTCCTCGGCAACATCCAGGCAGTGCTGCACTGACATCGAAACGCTCACCACGGTCACGTCCGATCCCTCGTGCGCGATCGCCGCCTTGCCGATCGGCACCGTGTACTCCTCTTCGGGCACCGGTCCGATGGAGCGCGGGTTCTTGGCCATCCAGGGAAGACCCATCACGCCCTTGTGGAACATGAAGATCACCGGGTTGTCGTCACGGATCGCCGAGATCATCAGACCCTTGGCGTCGTACGGATTCGACGGCGCGACAACCTTCATTCCGGGCATGTGCGCGAATGTTGCCCACAGGCACTGCGAGTGCTGCGCGGCATCGGAGTAACCACCACCGACGGCCGTCATGATCACCATCGGAACCTTGACGTTGCCGCCGGACTCGTAGTGGATCTTGGCCATGTGGTTGTAGATCTGATCGAAGCAGACTCCGAAGAAGTCCACGAACATCAGCTCGACCACCGGCCGCATACCTTCGACGGCAGCACCGATACCGGCACCGATGAAGCCGGTCTCGGAGATCGGGGTATCGACGATGCGCGCCGAACCGAATTCCTCGAATAGGCCTCCGGTCGAGCCGAAGATGCCGCCATAGGGGCCGACGTCCTCGCCCATCACGAAAACGTCGGGGTTGCTGCGCATCTCCTGGGCGATGCCCTCGGAAATCGCCTTGGCTGTGGTGACCCGGCGGGTGCCGGCGTCCACTGTTGCAGTCATGAAGAAGTCCTTTCCATTCTCTTGCGGAATCTGAGTAGGTGGGTCGCCTAGGCGAATACGTGGAGATAGGCGTCCGATGGCTTGGGCTCGGGGCTGGACTTGGCGAACTCGATCGCGGCGTTCACCTCGGCTTCGGCTTCCGCCTTGATCGCAGCCGCGCTCTCCTCGGTCAAGATCCCCGCGGAGATAAGGCGTTGCTCGTAGGCGGGCAGCGGGTCGCGCTCGGCGGCCTCGTTGAGTTCCTCACCGCGGTAGGCCTGCGCGTCACCTTCGAAGTGACCCCACAGCCGAACCGTGTGGATTTCCAGCAGCGTTGGCCCGCCACCAGCGCGAGCACGATCGACGGCGGTCTTGCAAGCCTCGTAGATCATCTCGACGTCGTTGCCCTCGACGCGTTGCGACGGCATGCCGTACGCGGTGCCACGAAGCGAGCCGTCCTTGATCGGCGTTGCCGTATCGCGGGCTACCGAAATCGCCCAGTCGTTGTCCTCAATGATGAAGATCACCGGCAACTTCCACATCGCCGCCAGGTTCAACGCCTCGTGGAAAGCACCCTGGTTCGCGGCACCCTCACCGGCCACCGCGACCGCGACGTTGTCAGTACCCCGGCGGGCGAATGCCATCGCCTGACCAACGGCCACCGGCATGCCCTGACCAATGATCCCCGAGCACGAGAAGTGCTGCTCCGGGTCGAACAGGTGCATATGGCCGCCCTTGCCATGCGACAGGCCAGTGTCCCGTCCGTAGATCTCCGCGGTCATCTTGTTGATGTCCACACCCTTGGCGAGTGCGAGATGGTGCGGACGGTGGGGGCCGGTGATGGCGTCGTCTTTCACCAGGTTCGCGCACAACCCGACTGCCACCGGCTCCTGGCCAGCCGCGAGGTGCATCTCACCGGGGATGAGTCCGGCGCCGATGTCCCACTGCGGTGTCTTGTCCGCGTGATAGTTGGCCTGCAGGGCCGCTTCGTACGCCCGGATTCGAGCCATCTGCCTGAAGAACTCGATCCGCTGCTCGTTGTCGACCATCTCGCTCCTTTCGCGTGGAGCACCGGCGTCACCTCGCTCCACGACCGGATCTCGGGGGCTAGCGCCCTGTCGTGTCGGCGACCCCGACACGGGTCGCACGGTGGGATTGTGCGTCGTCGTCGTTGGTGAAGAAAGACCGAAAATTTCAAATAGCGGCACATTGACCGCACTGTTCGGGCTACTTTGGGAAGCCTCGGGGGATTGGCTCTTTTGCTACCGGCACGAGACCTGCGAGGTGCGATGGTCGCCTACGACTCTTCACCCACCCTCATTCAGTCTGTCCAGCGTGCACTGCACCTAATCGAGGCCGTCGGTGCACGAGACGGCCGTGCCCACGCCAAGGAATTGGCCCGCGATCTCGGCCTTTCACTATCAACCACCTATCACCTGCTTCGGACGTTGACGCACGAGGGATATCTACGACGACTCGACGATGGCAGTTACGTGCTCGGTCCAACACTCACGCAGGTGGCATCGCAGGATCGACTTGCCTCGACCCTCGCCCGCGCTCGGCCGGCGATGCAGGGACTGCGCGATGAACTGCGCGCGCCCGTCTACCTGGCCATGTATGCAGACGGTGAAATCACGGTCGTCGAGATCGTCGATTCACCGAAGGCCCCGTCGATCGATCTGTGGGTGGGCATCCACGATTCCGCGCACGCGACGGCCCTCGGCAAGTGCATCCTCGGCGCCTTGGATGACGACGACCGAAACGACTATCTCTCGCGCCATCCGCTGCACTCTCTGACGCGGCGCACGGTCACCGATCAACGGACGCTCGTAAACGAGATCGACCACATCGATCGGATCGCTCGGGATGAGGAGGAGTACGCGCTCGGTGTGCACTGTCGGGCCGCACCGGTCGTGACTCCCCACCTCACCGGTGCCGTTGCCGTCGCTCATCGGCAAAGCCGCAGCCCGGGGCTCACGGACTCGGACATCGATTCGGCGTTGACCCGCAGTGCGGCGAGGATCCAGCGCTCACTTGCGCTGCCGCTCACCGCATGATGTTCACGGGTCGCTAGAACGCATCCTTCGGCTGATACAGACCCCAGACGTCGCGTAGCGCGTCGGACACTTCGCCTACGGTGGCGCGCGCCTTCAACGCATCGCGCATCGGGTAGAGCAAATTGCCGTCACCGGCCGCCGTATCGCGAATGACCTGGAGCAGGCGAGTTACGTCGTCGTTGTCCCTTTCGGACTTCAACTTCGCCAGTCGCGCAATTTGGTCGGCTTCGATGGACATGTCGACCTTGAGTGGGTCGTAGTGCTCATCGCCGTCAACGGTGTACTTGTTCACGCCCACCACGACGCGTTCACCGTCGTCGATCTGTTGGGCAACCCGATAGGCGGAGTTCTCGATTTCGGACTTCTGGAAGCCCTCCTCGATGGCAGCAACGGCGCCACCCATCTCCTCGACGCGATCGATGAGCGCCATCGCGGCCTCCTCGATCTCATCGGTGAGGGATTCGACAACGTAAGAGCCGGCGAACGGATCAACGGTTTTGGTGACATCGGTTTCGTACGCGAGCACCTGCTGAGTGCGCAGGGCGAGCCGCGCAGCCTTCTCCGAAGGAAGGGCAATGGCTTCGTCGAACGAGTTCGTGTGGAGTGACTGCGTGCCACCGAGAACTGCAGCGAGACCCTGGACCGCCACACGAACCAGGTTCACCTCGGGCTGCTGAGCGGTGAGCTGCACACCCGCGGTCTGTGTATGGAATCGCAACATCATCGACTTGGGATTCTTGGCACCGAAGCGTTCCTTCATGATGCGTGCCCACATGCGCCGGGCCGCTCGGAACTTGGCAACCTCTTCGATGATCGAGGTGCGCGAAACGAAGAAGAACGCGAGCCGTGGTGCGAAATCGTCGACGTCCTGCCCGGACTCAACGGCCGCCCGCACGTACTCGATGCCGTCCGCAAGCGTGAAGGCAATCTCCTGAACGGGCGTAGCACCGGCCTCCGCCATGTGGTACCCCGAGATCGAGATGGTGTTCCATTTCGGGATCTCGTTACGGCAATAGGTGAAGATGTCGGTAATCAGTCGAAGGCTCTGCGCGGGCGGATAGATGTAGGTGCCGCGGGCGATGTACTCCTTCAGGACGTCGTTCTGGATGGTCCCACCCAACTTGTCCGGCGAGATGCCCTGCTCCTCGGCCACCAATTGGTAGAGCAGCAGCAGGATCGCCGCCGGGGAGTTGATGGTCATCGACGTAGTGACCTGGTCAAGCGGGATGCCCTCGAAGAGAACCCGCATGTCATCGATTGAGTCGATGGCCACGCCCACCTTGCCGACCTCGCCGTGCGCGAGCGGGTGGTCGGAGTCGTAACCCATCTGAGTCGGGAGGTCAAAAGCGACCGAAAGGCCCATCGTGCCGGCGGCGAGCAGTTGCTTGTAGCGCTCGTTGGACTCCTTGGCCGTTCCGAAGCCGGCGTATTGGCGCATCGTCCAGGGGCGGCCGGTGTACATCGAGGGGTAGACGCCGCGAGTGAAGGGGTACTCGCCCGGTTCGGCCAGCTGGGCGGCCGGATCCCAGCCGTCGAGGGCCGACGGCTCGTACACAGGCTCGAGGGGCAAGCCAGATTCGGTCTCGGAGGACATGCGCCACACCTTAGGGCTGGTTTCCTCGTCAGTGCTGGGCCCGGGCAACCAAGCAGCGGTCTAGAGCCACTCGGCTGCTCTAGACGTTCGAGGAAAGATCGAATATCGGACCCTGGAGTATTCGCTGCACTTCATCGGAATCGGCCCCTTCGAAGCGCGGGTCCCCAGCAAGAACTGAATCGTCGATGATCACCGTCACGTTCGTGGCATCCTCCAGACCTTCAGGGCCCGTTCGGAGTTGGCCGTCCACATGAGGTAACTCGGTGGCAGTGAAGGTCAGCGTGTCTTCGATGTCATCAAACGTCGGGGCAGTCATCGTGATCGCCCACTGCTCGACGCCTTCAGGGGTCTGGACCGCAACCACGGCGTTAGGGGGATCACCAGCGAAAATCTTTCCCCACCGGGAGAAAAAGGCCGGCGACGCAACCGCCTCCTGAGCTCGCGCAGGCCTGTTCGAGAACTGGAGAACGGTGCGATCCATCTCATCAACGACAACGCGAAAACCGCCATCCCCTAGTGGCTCAGCCTGGGCGGTGGCGCCAGAGACAGACCACATCCAACGGTAGGTAGTCGCCTCGCTTTCAGAATCGCTGCACCCGGCGAGCACTGCAATCGCCCCCGCCGCCAGGGACACCCCGAGGGCAATACGGGAGCCGTCCACGCTTGCGGGACGTCCGCGGGGTGCAACTCGCTCAAGCACAGCCCAGATAGTAAATCCACGACGCAGGTCGCTGTGAGTTAAACCACCCGGGTCTTTCACGACCCGGCGGGCCGAGTACGGGGATCACGACTACCCTGGAGTCACCGGGAAGCGGTTCAGGCCGTACCCCGAGTTCGCCCGCTTGATGAGGAGGAAAGCCGGTGGCCACCACCACGCCCGTCGGCACGCTCTACCGCGGCGGCGAAGGCATGTGGACCTGGGTTCTGCACCGCGTCACCGGCGTCGCAGTCTTCTTCTTCCTGTTCGTCCACGTCCTCGATACCGCGCTAGTCCGTGTCTCCCCCGAGGCCTACGACCTCGTGATTGCCACCTATAAGACGCCGATCGTGAACCTGCTTGAGGTCGGTCTGGTCGGTGCGGTGCTCTACCACGCCCTGAACGGCCTCCGCGTGATCCTGGTCGACTTCTGGTCGAAGGGTCCTCGCTACCAGCGTCAGATGACGTGGACCATCGCGGCCGTCTGGCTGCTCGTCATGGTCCCCGGCACCTACTTCATGATGATCCACACAGTCGAAGCCCTGTTCGGGAGTACCCCATGAGCGCCCCCAGCATCGACGCCCCCCGGTCCCCCCAGGGCGGCCGTCGCACAAGTCAGCGCAGCAACTTCGAGTTGTATTCCTGGTTGTTCATGCGGATCTCGGGCCTGGTGCTCGTCTTCCTCGTCCTGGGCCACTTGTTCATCATGAACATCCTCGACGGCGGTGTACAGCGCATCAACTTCGCATTCGTCGCCGGTCGCTGGGCGAGCCCGTTCTGGCAGTCCTGGGACCTCTTGATGCTGTGGTTGGCAATGCTCCACGGCACCAACGGCATGCGCACGATCATCAACGACTACGCAGAGCGCGACCAGACACGCTTCTGGCTCAAGATGCTGCTCTACGTGTCCGCGGCCTTCATCATCCTTCTCGGGACGCTGGTCATTTTCACGTTCGACCCGAACATCGGCTAACTGGAGGAACGAGAGCACGATGCAGACTCACACCTTCGACGTCATCATCGTCGGCGCTGGCGGCGCCGGAATGCGTGCGGCCCTGGAGTCCAGCTCGCGAGCCCGCACCGCTGTCTTGACCAAGCTCTACCCGACCCGCTCGCACACGGGAGCAGCGCAGGGCGGCATGTGCGCGGCCCTCGCCAATGTCGAGGAAGACAACTGGGAATGGCACACCTTCGACACCATCAAGGGTGGCGACTACCTGGTCGATCAAGACGCCGCCGAGATCATGTGCAAGGAGGCGATCGACGCCGTCCTCGATCTGGAGAAGATGGGCCTCCCGTTCAACCGGACCCCTGAGGGTCGCATCGACCAACGCCGTTTCGGTGGTCACACTCGTAATCACGGCGAGGCAGCCGTGCGTCGTGCCTGCTACGCCGCGGACCGCACCGGCCACATGATCCTGCAGACGCTCTACCAGAACTGCATCAAGGCAGGCGTGGAGTTCTACAACGAGTTCTACGTCCTGGACATCATCCTCAACGAGGACTCCGGTCAGCCCGTGGCAGCCGGAGCCGTGGCCTACGAACTTGCCACTGGCGAGATCCACATCTTCCGTGCCAAGAGCGTCGTCTTCGCCACCGGCGGCTACGGCAAGGTCTGGAAGACCACCTCTAATGCACACACGCTTACCGGTGACGGCATGGGCATCGTGTGGCGCAAGGGCTTGCCTCTCGAGGACATGGAGTTCTACCAATTCCACCCCACAGGCCTGGCCGGCCTCGGTGTTCTGCTGACCGAAGGTGCCCGCGGTGAGGGTGGCATTTTGCGCAACGCATCCGGCGAGCGGTTCATGGAGCGCTACGCCCCGACCATCAAGGACCTCGCTCCCCGCGACATGGTCGCCCGCGCGATGGTTCAAGAGGTCCGGGAGGGCCGCGGCGCTGGCCCCAACAAGGACTACGTCTACCTCGACCTCACCCACCTGCCCGCCGAGCAGGTCGAGGCGAAGTTGCCGGACATCACCGAGTTCGCGCGCACCTACCTCGGCGTCGATCCCATCAATGAGCTCGTTCCGGTATTCCCCACGGCGCACTACGCCATGGGTGGCGTGCCCACCAACGTGCACACCGAGGTGCTCCGCGACAACGAACATGTGGTTCCCGGCCTTTATGCAGCGGGCGAGGTCGCGTGTGTCTCGGTGCACGGTGCCAACCGACTGGGCACGAACTCGCTGCTCGATATCAACGTGTTCGGTCGTCGTGCCGGCATCGCCGCTGCGGAATACGCGAACTCGGTCGAGTTGGCCGAACTCCCGAACGACCCGCAAGGCGCCACCATCGCGCTGGTCGAAGGACTGCGATCAGGAGCAGGCAGCGAACGTGTTGCTGCTTTGCGCAAGGACATGCAGGAGACCATGGACATGAACGCCCAGGTCTACCGGACTGAGGCCACCTTGAAGCAGGCACTGAGCGACGTCCAGGAACTCAAGGCCCGCTACAAGAACGTCTCCGTCCAGGACAAGGGCACCCGCTACAACACCGATCTGATCGAGGCGATCGAGCTGGGCTTCCTGCTCGACCTCGCCGAGGTGACCGTGGTCAGCGCGCTTGAGCGCAAGGAATCACGCGGTGGCCACGCTCGCGAGGATTACCCGAACCGCGACGACGTCAACTTCATGCGCCACACCATGGCGTACAAAGCGGAGGACGTCAGCGGTGAGGACTACGTCCGACTGGACTACAAGCCGGTGACCGTCACCCGCTACGAACCGATGGAGCGCAAGTACTGATGGCTGCAGTCGTCGAGGAAACAACCGTCCCCGAGACCGAGGTTCCGGTCGCGACGGACGTCACCTTCCGCATCCGCCGGTTCCTTCCCGATGTGGACACCGAGCCGCACTGGGAGGACTACACCATCGCCCTCTTCCCCACCGATCGAGTGCTGACAGCGCTGGAGAAGATCAAGGGTGAGGTAGACGGAACCCTGAGCTTCCGCCGCTCCTGCGGACACGGCATTTGCGGTTCCGACGCCATGCGGATCAACGGTCGCAATCGCCTCGCGTGTAAGACCCTCGTGAAGGACCTCGACACCAGCAAGCCAATCACCATCGAAGCGATCAAGGGCCTCGAGGTCGAGAAGGACATGATCGTTGACATGGAGCCGTTCTTCGCGGCCTACCGACAGGTTCTGCCCTTCCTCATCCCCGAGGGGCACGAGCCGAGTCGCGAGCGTCTGCAATCAGCGGAGGATCGCGCCCGATTCGACGACACCACCAAGTGCATCCTGTGCGCCTGCTGCACCACGTCCTGCCCGGTCTATTGGACCGACGGCCAGTATTTCGGTCCCGCAGCGATCGTCGCGGCGCATCGCTTCATCTTCGACAGCCGCGACGCTGGCTTCGAACAGCGCCTCGAGGTGCTCAATGACAAAGAGGGTGTCTGGCGCTGCCGGACGACCTTCAACTGCACCGATGCCTGCCCCCGCGGCATCGAGGTCACCAAGGCGATCCAGGAAGTTAAGCGCGCGCTAATCTTCCGCCGCGTCTAACCCCGAACTTGC